>JALYSS010000235.1 GCA_030854685.1 Pseudomonadota bacterium
ATCCAGGTTGGCATAGCGCGGATCGACGACTTCGATCGTCACGAGCCACCCGTCGATTGCAGCCGCCACGGAGGATGGGTCGGTCGCGTGGTCATCGAGCGGCGCGCGCAGCCGAAACGCAACTTCCCCCTCGATCAGGATGCGGTTGAACGTTTCCGCTGCGAATGTCGCCGGACTTTGAACGACGCATAGCGGCGGCAACGGCGCGGCGTTGGGGACCGCGTCACGACTGGATGCGCCGACTTTCCACGCGCGCGGCCGCGACGAGGCGAACCACCCGCATGCATCCGCCAACGCCTGCTGCACCGCGTACGCGTCGGTATCGCTGCGGGGAACGGGCAGGCCCTCGACCGAAATCGATTTGCGTGCACGGCGCGCGCCGATCAACGCATCGCGCAACGGTACCAGGTAGTCCGGCAACGGACTGCTCACCGCGCCGCCCGGCTCCCGACCATCGCCGCTAGTACGCCAAACCATAAGTTTGCGTACATGCCAAGACGCGCACCCGCGCGCCGAGTGCGCGAAGCGAACCGCAGCCATAGCCATCGCCATGGCGAGGATGAGCGACAAGGCAATCGGCGATGCGGGGCGCGTCGAACATAGCGAAACTTATGGGTTGGCGTACCAGGTGGGTTCGACCGCACGCGCGAACTTCATAGGTGCCGGTGATTTCGCCGCGGTGGCGAGGACCGCCATCGCGGCATCGACGCCACCTGCGCGATGCGGCACGTTGGCGACGGCAAGGCCCATCTCGACGCCGGCGAGCGTGCCCATCAGCGTGAGGTCGTTCAAATCGCCGAGGTGCCCGATGCGAAATACGCGGCCGGCGAGTTTCGACAAGCCGGTGCCAAGCGACATGTCGAAGCGGTCGAGCACGATCCGGCGAAATGCATCGGCATCGTGGCCGTCGGGCATCACGACCGCGGTGAGCGAGTTGCTGTATTCGTGCGGGTTCTCACAGAGGATTTCGAGACCCCACGCGCGCGCCGCCGCGCGGGTCGCTTCACCGTGGCGCGCATGCCGCGCGAACACCGCCGGCAACCCCTCGTCGAGCAACTGGTCGAGCGCCGCATCGAGCCCATACAGCAGATTGGTCGCCGGCGTGGTCGGCCAATAACCCTTCTTGTTCGCCTCGATGATCTCGTCCCATGCCCAGTAGGCCCGCGGCAGCGTCGCGCGCGTCGAGGCGGCACGCGCCTTGGCGCTTGCCGCGTTGAACGACAGGCCGGGCGGCAGCATCAGCCCCTTTTGCGAGCCCGCGACCGTGACGTCGACGCCCCACTCGTCGTGTCGATAATCGATCGATCCGAGCGACGAGATCGTGTCGACGAAGAACAGCGCCGGATGACCGGCGCGGTCGATCGCCTGCCGCACACCGGGAATGTTGCTCACGATGCCCGTCGATGTCTCGTTATGGACGATGCAGACGGCCTTGATCGCATGCGCGCGATCATCGACAAGCCGCGCGTGAATCGCGTTCACGTCGGCGCCGTGGCGCCAATCGCCGGGCAGAAATTCCGCCTTCAACCCGAGACGCTCGGCAAGTCGCTTCCACAGCAGCGCGAAATGACCGGTCTCGGACATCAGCACCGTGTCACCGGCAGAAAGCGTATTGACGAGTGCTGCCTCCCATGCGCCGGTGCCGGAAGCAGCATAGATGACGACGGGCTCGCGGGTCTGGAAGATGGAACCGATGCGGCCGAGAATCGACAGTCCGAGTTGCGCGAACTCGGGTCCGCGATGATCGATTGTCGGATGGTCGATCGCGCGCAGCACGCGATCGGGCACGTTGGTTGGACCGGGGATCTGCAGGAAATGCCGGCCGGACGGATGCTTGTCGTAACGGATCATGATTGCGCGCGAGGCGGGTGGCTGCGTCAGTGGTGGTGACCGTGTGCGCCGTGCACGTGGCCATGGGTGATTTCTTCCTGCGTCGCCGGTCGTATGTCGAGCACCTTGCAATCGAAGCGCAACCGCTGGCCCGCGAGCTCGTGATTGCCGTCGAGCACGGCCTTGCCGTCGGCCATGTCGGTGATGCGCCAGACGACTTCGTTGCCGTCCTGCTCGGCCACCAGCTGTCCGCCCACCGCGATGTCCGGCGGCAACTGATCGATCGGCTCGATCCGCACCAGCTCCGCGTCGTAATCGCCGAACGCATCGTCCGGCTCGAGCGTCACCGACGCCGTATCCCCCACCTTCATGTGATTGAGCGCCGCCTCGACCTTGGGGAAAATTCCCGAATGGCCGCCGTGCAGGTACGTAATCGGCTCGTCGGTTTCCTCGATCAGACGATTGCTCGCGTCGTAGAGCTTGAACGACAGCGTGACGACGGTGTTGGCGAAAACGTTCATGCGCAAAACGGGCAGATGAAAGGAATGACCGGCGCCGGTTGGATGCGCGCGCTCTCGTTCAGCCAACGAGAGCCGCATTGTACCCTCGGGTCGCAGTCGCGATCGCCCGGTTCGGAAGTCGGTGCTCGCTATACTCGATGCATGGCGGACGCGGATACGCGACGGTGGCTGGGCGGCCAGACGAGCGTCGCATTCCTGCGCCGTTTTTGGCATGAGGATGCGCTGCTCGTGCCGGCGGCGATTCCCGACTTCTCCTCGTTCATCACGCGCAACGAGCTCTTCGCGCTCGCCGCGCGCGACGATGTCTCGTCTCGGCTGGTGCGACAGGTGCGGGGGCACTACACGCTCGACGACGGTCCGTTTCGGGTGGCGGATCTCAAGGGCTTGCCGGCGCGCCAATGGACGCTGCTCGTCCAGGGCGTGAATCTGCACAGTGACGCCGCCGACACGCTGCTGCGCCGGTTCGCCTTCATCCCTTTCGCGCGCCTCGACGACCTGATGGTGAGCTACGCGGCACCCGGTGGTGGCGTCGGACCGCATTACGATTCCTACGATGTGTTTCTGCTGCAGGCGCTCGGCCGGCGACGATGGCGCTATGGCCGGCAGGACGACCTTCGTTTGCGACGCAATACGCCGCTCGGGGTCCTCGAGCGATTCACGCCGCAGCACGATGCGACGCTCGTTCCCGGTGACATGCTCTATCTGCCGCCCGATTTCGCGCACGACGGCGTCGCGCTCGACGAGTGCATGACGTATTCGATCGGCTTTCGGGCGCCGCTACACCAGGAACTTGCCGAAGCATTTCTCGACCATCTTCGCGATTCGGTCGAAGTAGCCGGTCGCTATGCCGATCCGGATCTGCGTCCCGCACGTGCGGCCGCGCTCATCGATAAAAGGATGCAGCGGCGCGTTGCGCGGACGATCGCGCAGATTCGATGGCGGCCGGAGGACATTGCGCGGTTTCTCGGTCGCTATCTTACGGAGCCCAAACCGGAAGTCGTGTTTGCGCCCGGTCGCCGCGCTTCACGCGAGCCGTTTCGCCGTCGGGTCGTCCGGAGCGGGGTTCGGCTCGACCGCCGCACGCAACTGCTCTACGATGACGCGCGCTACTACCTCAATGGCGACGATGCGCCGCTGCCCGCCGCCAGCCGCGCCGCGCTGCAGCGGCTGGCGGATCGGCGCGCGTTGACGCCGAAGGAGTGCGCCGCGCTATCGCCGGAGACGATCGACATGCTCCATGATTGGTACCGCCATGGGTTCCTCGCCGACGCCGTCTGAGCCGATTCCGCCCCCACCCGGCCTGCCGCGCGAAGAGCGGCTCGACACCGTTGCCGCGCTCGGTCATGCACAGGACGAGGCGATCGCGCTCGCGCAGCGACATATCAAGGTTTTTGACATCGACCTCTCGTGGGGCGGCTGGAACACCGCCGCACGCTGCGACGCGCTGTCGTGGTACCTGCGGCGCATGCCGGGCGCGCGCCTCGACATCATCGTGCACGACACGCACTGGATCGAATCGGCCGGCGGAAGGCTCACCGCCCTGCTCGTGCTGCATGCCCACGCGATGAAGGTCTATCGCACCGGTGCCGCGGCGCGCGCGGCGATGGACCCGCTGCTGATCGTCGACGACACGCACTTCGTGCATCGCTACCACGTTGATCGGACCGGCGGAACGCTGTCGATCGGCAGTCCCGAGCGGGCCAAGCCGCTCATCGAGCGCTTCGACGAAATCTGGGAGACCGGTGAGCCGGGCGTAACGGGGACAGTGCTGGGCCTGTGACCCAAGCTATGCCGTTCCCGACTCAGCCTCCCACGCCGCGGCAAGCCGCGCGTCCAATGTAACGAGCGGAGCGTTGCGCGCAAGCGCTATTTCCAGATACGCCGCGTTGTATGCCGAGAGCTGCCAGCGCCGCGCCAACGCGGGCAGTCGATCCCAATCCGGCTCGACCAGTCCGAGCGCGAGGCTCCCGAGCAAGCGATGGCGATTCTCTACCTGCTCCATACGCTTGGGATGGCGGATCGTCCTGGTTACGCAGACGCTGGCGAGTTCGTGGCACCTGCTTGACCGTGAAGGTAGTGGTCACCGCGCACCTCCGATGGATGCATTTCACATTCAAAACGGATGTCACGTGAGAGTACTTCCAGTCGGGAGGCGTTACAGCGGCGCGCCAATCCGCCTTCCGACTTCGCGATAGTGCTCGATCACATCGCCCAGATCACGGCGGAAGCGGTCCTTGTCGAGCTTTTCGCCGGTTCGTGCATCCCACAACCGGCAGCCGTCCGGCGTGAATTCGTCGCCAAGCACGATCTCACCGTTCGGATCATCCAATGGATGGCCGAACTCGAGCTTGTAATCGACGAGGTCGATGCCGACGCTTGCGAACAGCGGCTTCAGCAGCGTATTCACGCGATGCGTCAGTGTCTTCATTTGCGCGATCTCGTCCACCGTGGCCCATTTCAGCACGCGGATGTGGTCGTCGTTGACGAGCGGGTCGTGCAAGGCGTCGCTCTTGAGGAAGAATTCGAAGATCGGCTCCGCCAATCGCAAACCCTCCTCGAGGCCGTAGCG
>JALYSS010000246.1 GCA_030854685.1 Pseudomonadota bacterium
GTGGGCAAGCTCGACCAGCACAAGCTGCGCACGGGACGGCTGGGCCCCGAGGACTGGGACAAGCTGTCGACCGCGCTGGGTCGTCTGAACGAAGCGCCGATCCTCATCGACGAGACGCCCGCGCTCAATGCGATCGAAGTGCGCGCGCGTGCGCGGCGGTTGATGAAACAGTACGGAAAGCTGGGTCTCGTGATCGTCGATTACCTGCAGCTGATGCAGGCGACGACGCAAGGTGAGAACCGGGCGACGGAAATTTCCGAGATCTCGCGCGCGATGAAGTCGCTCGCGAAGGAATTGAGCGTGCCGGTCGTGGCGCTCTCGCAGCTCAACCGGTCGCTCGAGCAGCGGCCGAACAAGCGGCCGGTGATGTCGGATCTCCGTGAATGCGTGACGGGCGATACGCTGGTCAATCTGGCCGATGGCCGCCGGTTGGCGATCCGCGATCTGGTCGGATTGACACCGCGCGTTCTTTCAATGGGCGCCGATCAGAAGCTTGCGAACGCTCGCTCGGACCTCGTGTGGTCGAAAGGCGTCAAGCCTGTCCTCGAAGTATCGCTGGCAAGTGGCCGCACAATCCGCGCGACGGCCGACCACCGTCTGCTCTCACACGATGGGTGGCGAAAGGTTTCCCGGTTCTCGATCGGAGATCGACTCGGCATCGCAGGACGCGTTCCGGACCCCGCTGCACCGATCGAATGGCCCGATCATGCGGTTGCTTTGCTCGGCCATCTCGTTGGCGATGGCAGTTATCTGAAGCACCAGCCGTTGCGATACCGCACGGCGTCCGAGGAAAACAGTGCAGTAGTACGCGACGCCGCGATGGCAATGGGAAGCACCGTAACGCGTTATGCCGGACGGGGCGCCTGGCATCAGCTGGCCATTGGCGGCAACGGCAATCGTTGGCACCCGGCGGGCGTCGGTGCGTGGTTGAAAACACTGGAAATATTCGGCCAGCGTTCCCACGAAAAGCGCCTTCCCGCGCAGGTTTTCCGTCTCGCGCGTCGGCAGATTGCCAATCTGCTGCGGCATCTTTGGGCAACGGACGGTTGCATTTCAATGCGGCGGCCGGGAACCAAAGGGTCAGCGCGCGTTTACTTCAGCACGTGCAGCCATGCGCTTGCCCATGACGTAATGGCGCTGCTGCTTCGATTGGGCATCGTGGCGCGGTTGCACACCACATTGCAAACGGGAGCCCGGCCCGTCTATGGTGTTGACGTAAGCGGTGCGGCGGATCAACGACGATTCCTCGATAGCGTCGGTGCGTTCGGTCCGCGGGTTGGTCCTGCCGCGCGATTGCGAAGTCGTCTGACGGACGTCATCGCAAACACCAATGCCGACACGCTCCCGCAACAAGTGTTTGACGACGTCAGGATGTCGATGGGCCGGCAGGGGATCACACAACGCGCAATCGCGGCGGCGCGAGGGACCTCGTACGGTGGAACCTCGCATTTTCGATTTGCGCCAAGCCGCGACACGCTGAATTCGTATGCAAGATTGCTCGACGATCCGGACCTGGCCCGCTGGGCGCAGTCCGATCTTTACTGGGATCGAGTCATCGCCATCGATGCTGCAGGTACGGAGGAAGTGTTCGACCTCACCGTGCCCGGTCCTTCGAGCTGGCTCGCCGATGGCATTGTCAGCCATAACTCGGGCGCCATTGAGCAGGATGCCGACGTGATCGTGTTCATCTATCGCGACGAGGTCTACAACCCGGAAACGCAGGACAAGGGCACCGCTGAGATCATCATCGGCAAGCAGCGCAACGGGCCCATCGGCACGGTGCGGCTCACGTTTATCGGTGAGTACACGCGGTTCGAAAGCTTCGCCGCCCCTGGCAGCTACTGATCTTGCCGGAATGACGTGCCTTCGGCAAACGCATCCCGGCGACAGCGCCGGATTCGGCCCGGCGTGCCACACGAATCCGCGGGTCGCGATCGAGGCCGCGTGAGCCCCGTTCGCGTCACCGCTTCAGCCAGTGCGTGACGTTCTTCCACGCGAACGACAGCGGGTCGGACGCCCAGAACAGCGTGCCGTCGTAGTAATAGCCGTTGTAGCTCTTGCCGGCCACCAGTTCGGGACTGCCTTCGTTCAGCACATCCGCGAAGCGTTGCTCGGCCGTGCGCGGCGGTTCGCGACGCGCGTCGGGGTCGCGAAAGCCTTCCACTTCGACGCGCTCGACGTGGACGGGGTACCGCTCGGCGAGTTCCCTGTCGTGCGCCGCTTGCTTCTGCAGCGGCGCGCCCGCCAGCGGCGACTGCTTGCCTTCCGCAAGCGGCGGGGAAATCGACCATCGGGGTGTTGCCTGCGCCGCACACCACGGGACGGCCGCAAGTGCTGCGACCAGGGCAATCGACTTCAGCGCTCGACGGGCGATTCGCAGGCATGTTCGCACGAACATCGGTCGCATTTTACGCGAATGGAGCGACGCGCGTCGCTCTCCCTGATCTCAGAGCACTTCACCCGCGTGGTCGGCGAGGCGCGAGCGCTCCCCGCGCTGAAGCGTCACGTGTCCCGAGTGCGACCATCCCTTGAACCGGTCGACGACGTAGGTGAGGCCCGAGCTTCCTTCGGTCAGGTACGGCGTGTCGATCTGCGCGATGTTGCCGAGGCATACGACCTTCGTCCCCGGTCCGGCGCGCGTGATCAGCGTCTTCATCTGCTTCGGCGTCAGGTTCTGCGCTTCGTCGATGATCAGGAACTTGTTGATGAACGTCCGGCCGCGCATGAAGTTCAGGCTCTTGACCTTGATCCGTGACCGGATGAGGTCGCGCGTTGCGGCCCGGCCCCAGTCGCCGCTCTCGTCGTCCGTCTTGTTCAGCACGTCGAGATTGTCTTCGAGCGCGCCCATCCAGGGATTCATCTTCTCTTCCTCGGTGCCGGGCAGGAAGCCGATGTCCTCGCCGACCGGCACCGTGACGCGGGTCATGATGATCTCCGAGTACACCTTGAACTCGAGCGTCAGCATGAGCCCGGCGGCGAGCGTCAGCAGCGTCTTGCCGGTGCCTGCCTGGCCGAGCAGCGTGACGAAGTCGATCTCGGGATTCATCAGCAGGTTGAGCGCGAAATTCTGCTCGCGATTGCGCGCGACGATGCCCCAGACGTTGTTCTTCGGATGCGTGTAGTCCTTGAGCGTCGACAGCAAGGCGCTCTTGCCCTGGATTTCCTTGACGATCGCGTGGAACGTCGCTTCGCCGGGTCGCTCGAGAAACAGGAACTCGTTCACGTGCAGCGATGGCACGAGCGGGCCGGTCAGCCGGTAATACGTGTGGCCGCCCTGCTGCCACGATTCCATCCCCTTGCCGTGGCGCTCCCAGAAGTCGGCGGGCAACTCGCGTACCCCCGGGTACAGCAGCTCGGTGTCCTCGAGCACCTTGTCGTTGAAGTAATCCTCCGCGGCGAGGCCGAGCGCGCGCGCCTTGATCCGCATGTTGATGTCTTTCGACACGAGGATCACGCTGCGCTTCGCCGGCTGCCGCGTCAGATGCATCACGACGGCGATGATCTGGTTGTCGGCTTTTCCGCTCGCGAGCGACGGAGGAAGCTCCGTTGCGATCGGCTCGGTCTGCAGGAAGAGCCGCCCGGTCGCGGCACCACTCGACTTTTCGCTGAGGGGGATGCCGCTCAGGATTCCTTCAGCGCCGGGACCCGCGTACGTCGTCACCAGCTCGTCCAGAAATCGCGTCGCCTGGCGTGCGTTCCGCGCGACCTCGGTCATGCCTTTCTTGTGCGCGTCGAGCTCCTCGAGCGTGAGAATCGGCAGGTAGATGTCGTGTTCGTCGAAGCGGAACAGGCTTGTCGGATCGTGCATCAACACATTCGTGTCGAGCACGAACAGCTTGGCGGCGGGGGAGGATCCGGTTCGGACCGGCTTGCGGGACGGCAGGAGATGAAGCGTGGAGGGAGCGGGGCGCAGCTTGCGTTCGACCATGGGCCTCCTGAAGACGTCATGCGGACGGCAACCGGCCGTCCGCAGCTAATGTAGGCCCGATTGCGAGCACCTACAAGCGGTATCGGTAGACGTAGCCGCGAGCATCATATTTTGTGGTGGAAACCGCACAACGACAAGACGTCGTCAAAGCGCCTGCACGAAGTCGAGTACCTGCTGCGCGTGCCCGGGCACCCTGACCTTGCGCCATTCGCGCGCGAGGTTGCCGGACTTGTCGATGACGAACGTGCTGCGCTCGATCCCGCGCACTTTCCTGCCGTACATGTTCTTCATCTTGATGACGTCGAACTGCGCGCACAGCGCCTCGTCCGCGTCGGACAGCAACGGGAAAGGGAAGTCCATCCTGCTCTTGAAGTTCGCGTGCGACGCGAGCGAATCGCGCGAGATGCCCGCGACGACGGCGCCGATTTTCGCGAAGTGCGGGTAGAGGTCGCGAAACTGCATCCCTTCCGTCGTGCAGCCGGGCGTGTTGTCCTTCGGATAGAAATAAAGCACGACCGGGTGACCGGCATGGTCGGAAAGACGGAACGTTCGGTCGGTCGCGCGTGCTTCGAAGTCCTTAACGCGCGGCATCGACGTCTCCCAGGAATTCATCGCCTTGCATCAACAATGTTCCGGCGCGCCCGTCGATGCGCGCAAGACCGGTCTCGCAGCGCGGCAGCGCCAGCGGCTCGACGGCATCGCGCAGCAGGTGGACCGGCCCCAAGGCGAAGCCCTGCGCCTTCCAACCGGTCAAAAGCTGGTCGAGCACGCCCGAAAGCCTTGCCCCTTCGAGCTCCGCGTGCAGCGTGAACACGTGACCGGTTGCGAGCGGTTCGCGAGTGCGCTCGAGAATGTGCGCGGCGACATTTTCCTCGGTAATGTTACCGGTGCCTATCAATTCGTCGAGCGTCGGCAGCGTCGTCGGGAACTGCGGGCAACGGATCAGCTCGGCGTGCCACACGGGCAGATGCGGATACGTGCCGCGACCATCGGAGCAGTAGTCGAAGCCGAGCTGCTGCGTGAGCCGCAGCGCGTGGACGTTCATCTGCCATCCGGCCGCGCCGTGCGTCGTGGGCGGCTGCTTGAAAACCTCGACATAGCGCTCGCAGGCGCGGTGCATTTCGCGGCGGGTCCATTCGGCGTCCGCGCTCGCCACGCCGTCCTGCCAGCGAATGTGATCCCAGCAATGAATGCCGGTCTCATGGCCGTCGCCGCGCACGCGCCGCAAGACGCTCATCATGCGCCTCCCGATATCAGGCGCCGGCAGCACCGTTCCATACAGAAGCGTGCGAATGCCGTAATGGCGAACGACCGACGTACGGCGCACCTTGCCGACGAATCCCTTGCGGAATACGCGGCGGATCGCCCGTCCGGTGTGGTCGGGGCCGAGCGAGAACAGGAACGTCGCGCGAACACCGTGCTTTTCGAGGAGCGCGAGCAGGCGCGGGACGCCTTCACGCGTGCCGCGCAGCGTGTCGACGTCAATCTTGAGGCCGAGCTGCGTCACTCCACCAATGCCCGGGCGTCGGCGACGCGACCGCGGTACGCGTCGAAGATCCGCCGCAACGCATCATCCATTCCGACCGTCGGCTCCCAGTCGAGATCGGCGCGCGTATTGTCGATCTTCGGCACCCGGTTCTGCACGTCCTGGTAGCCACTGCCGTAGTAGTCGGCTGCGGTCGTCTCGACGATCGTGGAAGCGACGGCGCTTTCGCGGTACTCCGGATATTGCCTGGCGAGCGCGAGCATCATCTGCGCGAGCTCCCGCACCGAATAATTGTTCGACGGGTTGCCGATGTTGTAGATCTTCCCGCTCGCGATACCGCCGGGGTTACCGATGATCTTCATCAAGGCGGCGATGCCGTCGTCGATGTAGGTGAACGCGCGTTTCTGCGTTCCTCCGTCGACGAGCTGGATCGGCTCGCCGCGCACGATGTGACCGAGGAACTGCGTGATCACGCGCGAGCTGCCTTCCTTCGCCGTGTTGATCGAGTCGAGTCCGGCGCCGATCCAGTTGAACGGACGGAACAGCGTGTAATCGAGGCCGTCCTGCTGTCCGTAGGCATGGATCACGCGATCCATCAGCTGCTTCGCGCACGAATAGATCCAGCGCGGCTTGTTGATCGGACCGAGCACGAGGTGGGAACGCTCGGAATCGAACTCGGCGTCGTCGCACATCCCGTAGACCTCGGATGTCGACGGAAAGATCACACGTTTGCGATGACGCACGGCCGCACGAACGATCGGCAGGTTTGCCTCGAAGTCGAGCTCGAATACGCGCAAGGGCTCGCGAACATACGTGGCCGGCGTCGCGATCGCGACGAGCGGCAGCACGACGTCGCACTTTTTGACGTGGTACTCGATCCACTCGCGATTGATCGTGATGTCGCCTTCGAAGAAATGAAAGCGCGGCTCGCCGAGGAGATCAGTGATCCGCTCGGTCTGCATGTCCATCCCGTAGATCTCCCAGTCGGCGCTGGCGATGATCTTCTGCGACAGGTGGTGTCCGATGAAGCCGTTGACGCCGAGGATGAGGATGCGTTTCATGCAGCGGGAAAGGCAACGCGGGCGCGCATTGTACAGGGTCGGACTCGACTTTTCGCGCAAGTGCCTACGGTCGTCGGCCTTCGGGAAAAGCCGAGTCCGACCCCACTTTACCGGTCTGACCCCACTTTACCGGTCACGACAGCGGCAGCGGCGCGGGTCCGAAGCGGGTTTGCATCGTCATGGGCGAAGCGGCGCGCCCGTCGATTTCAAGGTCGTCGATGCGCAGCGTCCCGCCGC
>JALYSS010000255.1 GCA_030854685.1 Pseudomonadota bacterium
TGCTGAACGTGACGCCGAGGCCCGACATGGCCTATATCGCGTCGCGCAGCGCCACCGGCGGATTCCGCGACGGTGCGGCCGCGGTGTTCGGCATCACGGCTGGTTGCTGCGTACACACGCTGGCGGCCGCCGCGGGCCTTTCCGCCATTCTGGCGACGTCCGCCGCGGCGTTCAGGGTCGTCAAGTGGTGCGGCGCACTGTTCAGTATCAACGGCCTGTTCGTCAATCTGTCGGCGGCCTGGATCGCGAGCCGAACGGCCCGCCGGCTGCGCGATCGAACGGAGGGGCTCCGCTTCCTGCGGCGCGTTACCGGCGGACTGTTCGTGCTGCTCGCCGCGCGGCTTGCCGTGCTGTCGCGCAACTGATCCGGACGCACGCGCGGGGCGACGACACAAGACAATGCCGACGATCGAATCGAAGCTTTCCGCGCGCGATCCCACGTTCGCGCACAATCGCGACGCGATGCTGGCGCTCGTCGCCGATTTGCGCGACCGCATCGTCGCCATCGAGCAGGGTGGCGGCGACGTCGCGCGCGCACGGCATGTCGCGCGCGGCAAGCTCCTTCCGCGCGAGCGCGTGCGTTCGCTGCTCGATCCGGGCAGTCCGTTCCTCGAGCTTTCCCAACTCGCCGCGCATGGCATGTACGACAGCACGATCGCAGGCGCCGGATTGATCAGCGGCATCGGTCGCGTCGCGGGGCGCGAATGCGTGATCGTCTGCAACGACGCGACCGTCAAGGGCGGCACGTATTTCCCGATGACGGTGAAAAAGCATCTGCGCGCACAGGAGATCGCGCGCCAGAACGGCTTGCCCTGCATCTACCTCGTTGATTCGGGCGGCGCCAATCTTCCGAACCACACCGACGTGTTTCCCGACAAGGAGCACTTCGGGCGCATCTTCTACAACCAGGCGACGATGTCGGCCGAAGGCATCGCGCAGATCGCCGTCGTGATGGGCTCGTGCACGGCGGGCGGCGCGTACGTGCCGGCAATGTGCGACGAATCGATCATCGTCCGCGAGCAGGCGACGATCTTTCTGGCGGGCCCGCCGCTCGTCAAGGCGGCCACCGGCGAAATCGTCAGCGCCGAAGAGCTCGGCGGCGCCGACGTGCATACGCGGGTCTCGGGCGTGGCTGATCATTTCGCGCAGGACGATCATCACGCGCTCGCAATCGCGCGGCGCATCGTCGGCAATCTCAATACGCGCAAAGATGTGACGCTCGACGTCACGGAGCCGCTACCGCCACGTTACCCGGCCGAAGAGATCTACGGCGTCATCAACGCGGATATCCGCAAGCCGTACGACGTGCGGGAAATCATCGCCCGCATCGTCGACGATTCGGCGCTCGACGAGTTCAAGGCCCGTTACGGCGCGACGCTCGTGACCGGCTTTGCGCGGCTGTGGGGCTATCCGGTGGGGCTCGTCGCCAACAACGGCGTGCTGTACTCGGAATCGGCACTGAAGGCCACGCATTTCATCGAGCTGTGCGCGCAGCGCGGGATACCGCTCGTGTTCCTGCAGAACATCACCGGTTTCATGGTCGGGAAGAAATACGAGGCGGGCGGAATTGCCAAGGATGGTGCGAAGATGGTCACGGCCGTTTCATGCGCGAACATACCGAAGTTCACCGTCATCATCGGCGGCAGTTACGGCGCGGGGAACTACGGCATGTGCGGCCGCGCATTCAATCCACGCTTCCTCTGGATGTGGCCCAATGCGCGTATTTCGGTGATGGGTGGCGAGCAGGCGGCGACGGTGCTCGCGACGGTTCGCCGCGACGGCATCGAAGCGAAGGGCGGCACGTGGGGCGCCGCGGAGGAAGAGGCTTTCAAGGCGCCGATCCGGGAGCAGTACGAGCACGAAGGTCATCCGTATTTCGCCAGCGCGCGCCTCTGGGACGATGGCATCATCGACCCCGCCGACACGCGGCGCGTGCTCGCGATGGCGCTTTCGGCGTCGCTCAATCGACCGATCGAGCGGACGACGTTCGGCGTGTTCCGGATGTGAGAAACGCGATGGCGCGCGACGACGGATCCGGAAAAATGGCCGGCGCTTCGGTCGTCGCGCCGACGGTATACGACACGCCGGAGCGGTCGCTGCTGCGCGAGCAGGTCGACCGCTTCATCGCGCGCGAGGTCGAGCCGAATGGCGGCGCATGGGAGCGAGAAGGCCACGTGCCGCGTCCGCTGTTGCAGCACCTGGGCGAGCTCGGCTGGCTCGGGCTGATGGTTCCCGAAGCGTACGGCGGCGCCGATGCCGATCCGGTGACGAATTTCGTGTTTGCCGAAGCGCTGTCGCGCTCGACGTATGGCGGCTTCGTCGTGACGGTCCTCGTGCACACCGACATGGCAACGCCGCATCTCGTTCGCGCGGGAACCGGCGCGCAGAAGGCGCGGTGGCTTCCCGGCATCGTCCGCGGCGACATCCTTACGGCGATCGCCGTCACCGAAGCGAACGCCGGATCGGACGTCGCGCGCATCCGCACGGACGCGCGGCGCGACGGCACGGACTGGGTGCTCGATGGCAGCAAGATGTTCATCACCAACGGCGTGCACGCGGATTTGTATCTGGTGGCCGCGCGCACCGCGCCGCTTGCGACCGGATCGCGCGGCGTGTCGATGTTCATCGTCGAAAAAGGGACACCCGGATTCTCCGTAGGCCAGGTGCTCGACAAGTCGGGCTGGCGCTCGTCGGACACGGCCGAGCTGTTGTTCGACGGTTGCCGCATACCGGGCGAGAACATTCTCGGTGCGGAAAACGAAGGCTTTCGCGCGCTGATGCGCAATTTCCAGCGCGAGCGGCAGGCACTCGCGGCGATGGCGCTCGGCAATGCGACCTCGTCGCTTTTATTGGCGCTGGCGCACGTCCGATCGCGCGAGGCGTTCGACGGCGTGCTCTGGCAGCGGGAGGCGATCCGCCAGAAGCTGGCGCTCCTCGATGCGCGGACGCAGGCCGTGCGCTCGTTCGCGTATCACTGCGCGTGGCTCGATGCAAAGGGCAACGACTGCGTGCGCGAAATCTCGCAGCTGAAGGCGCTCGCCGGCGAACTCGCCAACGACGTCGCCTACGCCTGTCAGCAGTGTCACGGCGGGATGGGCTATATTCGGGAAATGGCGATCGAGCGCCTGTGGCGCGACGCGCGCATCCTGTCGATCGGCGGCGGTGCGACCGAGGTGATGCTCGAGGAAGCTGCGAAGCGCCTCTGACGCCGCCCTTTCGATGGACCACTCCTTTTCATCCGGCGAGCGCCTCATGGACACCCCCTGCGATGTCACGGTTCGCGATGCGGTCGCGACGGTGACGCTGAATCGTCCCGAAATCCACAACGCGTTCGATGAAACGCTGATTGCGAGTCTCACGGCGACGTTCGTGTCGCTCGACGACAATCCCGACGTGCGCGTCGTCGTGCTCGCCGGTGCGGGCAAGAGCTTTTGCGCCGGCGCCGACCTGAACTGGATGAAGCGGATGGCGGCGTTCGGCCCGGAAGAGAACCTGGCCGATGCGCACGCGCTGGCGACAATGCTGCGTTCACTCTATGCCTTGTCGAAACCGACGATCGCGCGCGTCACCGGTGCCGCGTACGGCGGCGGCGTGGGCCTCGTCGCCGCGTGCGACATCGCGCTCGCCGTGCCCGAAGCGACGTTCGCGTTGTCGGAGGCAAAGCTCGGCCTGATCCCGGCCACGATCGGTCCTTACGTTATGGAAGCGATCGGCGCGCGTCAGGCGCGACGCTATTTCCTGACGGCCGAACGCTTCGGCTCGGAGGACGCGTTGCGAATCGGGCTGTTGCACGAAGTCGTCGCGCGCGAACAGATCGACTCGCGGATCGGCGCGTTGATCAAGACGCTCGAGGCTGCAGGTCCCGCGGCGCAGCTCGAATGCAAGGCGCTGATCCGCGGCGTCGCGCATCGTCCGATCGACGAGGACGTGATCGCCGGAACGGCCGAGCACATTGCCGCGGTGCGCGCATCTGCGGAAGGCAGGGAGGGCGTGGCGGCGTTCCTCGGCAAGCGTTCGCCGTCGTGGATACAAAAGTCAGGAACGACGGACGAGGCGCGACGGGCGATTGGCCGACCCGGAGGCACCGACTAGATCATGGACGCACTCGCGCACTTCGATACTTGGCAACTGGTGGCACTTGCCGCGACGCTCGGCTTCGCGAGCGGCCTGCGTCTGTACGCGGTGCTGTTCATCGTCGGCGCCGCGGGATACCTCGGCTGGGTACACCTGCCCCTCGGGCTCGCGACGCTCGCCCATCCGCTGGTGCTGATCGCCTCCGGGTTCATGTGCTTCGTCGAATTCTTCGCGGACAAGATTCCCGGGGTCGATTCGCTGTGGGACGTCGTGCACACGCTGATCCGCATTCCCGCGGGTGCTGCACTCGCGGCCAGCGTCTTCGGCGATTCGTCGTCGGCGACGATGCTTGCCGCGGCGATCCTCGGCGGCACGCTCGCGGCCGGCAGCCATTTCACGAAGACCGGCAGCCGCGCGCTGATCAATACGTCGCCCGAGCCGTTTTCGAACTGGGGCGCGTCGTTGACCGAGGACATTGCCGTCGGCGGCCTGTTGTGGCTCGCCATCGCGCATCCGCTCGCGGCTGGCGTCGTCATCGTGCTGATGATCCTGCTGATGGTCTGGCTGCTGCCGAAAGTCTGGCGCAGCGGTCGGCGAATCGCCGGACGGCTTTCCGGCTGGTTCGTCGCACCGAAGTCAGGCGACGTGCAACGATGAGCGTCGCCGGGCCGTCCCAAGACGCGAACTGCGCCCCCTGGGGGGCAGCGCAGCGGCCGTATTGGCCAACGCGGCCGCAAGCGTGGGGGTCGTTTTGAGCGTCGCCGGGCCGTCCCAAGA
>JALYSS010000022.1 GCA_030854685.1 Pseudomonadota bacterium
GCTACGCAAAGTATTACGGCTCTGACCCCAATTACCGGATCAACGCGACCGCCAGCCGCCGCGCCACCACTCGTCGCCGCCATACCGCATCATGCCCATCGCGACCCGCACCGTGCCATAGGCGATCCAGCTCATCGCCTTCGCAAAGCGGGATCGCTGCGCCCAGTCCGGCGGCGGAACCGGTCGCGATCCCGATTCGATCATCTCGATCAGTTCACCGCGAAGTCCGTTGGCGAACACCGGATCGCGAACGAAGACGTTCGCCTCGCGCGACATCAGGAACGAATAGGGATCGATGTTCGAGGAACCGACGGTGGCCCACTGCCCGTCGACCACCGCCACCTTGGCGTGGAGAAACGAGCGGTGGTATTCCTGGATGGCGACGCCGGCGGCAAGGAGCTGCCCATAAAGCGCGCGCGACGCGTAGTGCAGCAGCCGATACTCGACGCGCGCCTGCAGCAGCAACGTCACGTTGACGCCGCGCGCAGCCGCGGTGAGCAGCGCACGACGGAAACGAACGCCGGGAAAGAAATAAGCGGTCGCGATCAGGATGTCGTGACGGGCGGTGCGCAGCGCCGCGAGATAGGCGCGCTCGATGTCACGACGATGGCGGAGGTTGTCGCGGATCGTGAACTTCGCGACTTGCGTGCCGACACTCTCCGCCGGCTCCTCGTCGGGGAACAGCGGAACATCGGAATTCCGCAGCTGCGTGATTTCGACAATCGCCCACACGCGCTGCATCGTCTGGATGATCGGCACGAGCAAAGGGCCGCGCACGCACACGGCGAAATCGACGCGTGGCGGCGTCTGTCCCGGCGTGTTCATGTCGTCGATCACGTTGATGCCGCCGACGAACGCAACGCGGCCATCCACGTGGCAAAGCTTGCGATGCAGGCGACGCAGCCGATGCGAGCGGAAATCCCACGGCGCGACCTCGGGCCGATACTTGAGGAGATCGACGCCGCCGTCGATCAGGCGTCGCTCGAGCGGGGGGGTCAGGTAGTGCCGCGCGCCCCAGCCGTCGACCAGCACGCGGACCGACACGCCGCGCTGCGCGGCATCGACCAGCGCATCGGCGACCCTGCGTCCGGTCTCGTCGTCCGCGAAGATGTACGTCTCGAGCCACACCTCGCGCTCGGCCAGCGCAATCGCCTCGAGCAGCACCGGAAAGTATTCGGCGCCGTTGGAGAGCAGCGTGACAGAATTCCCGGCCGTGTAGCGGTTCATCGCGAGGCTGCCGACCTGCACGTCAGGACCCTTCAGGCCCGCTGACGGAGCCTTGCAGCATCGACCTCGAACGTCGCGGCCAGCGCCGCGTGGTCGGACATCCGCACGCCGCGTGTCGCGTAATGCACGTGCGCGTCGACGACCCTGAGCCCACGCGCGTAGATCCGGTCGAGTCGAAACATCGGCAGCATCGACGGGTATGTGCGCGCCGGTCGTCCACGCACCTCGCCGAAAACCTCGACGAGGTCGAGCGCCTCGGTGAGTGCGCGATCACCCTTGCTGCGCCAGTCGTTGAAATCACCGGCGATGATCAGCGGCGCCGAGCGCGGCACGGCGACCTGGATGCGGTCGATCAGCGCCTGGATCTGCCATTGGCGCCCGCGCTCGAACAGGCCCAGATGAACGTTGATGCAATGCAGGCTCGGAAGGTTCTCGCCGAGCGCGACCTCGCAATGGAGGAGCCCGCGGCTTTCGAAGAGGTGCGCCGAAATGTCGAGATTCTCCTGCGCGAGCATCGGAAATCGCGACAGCACCGCATTGCCGTGGTGGCCATGCGGATAGACGGCATTGCGTCCATACGCAACTTCCTGCCAGAACGCATCCGCGATGAACTCGTGCTGCGGACGCGTCGGCCACTCGCGATACCGCATCGCGTGGCGGTCGTTCGTGTGGAGCACCTCCTGCAGGAACAGGATGTCGGCCGCGAGACCGCGCAGCCGATCGCGGAGCTCGTGGATGACCATGCGCCGCGCGACCTGCGAGAAGCCCTTGTGGATGTTGTAGGTCGCGACGGTGAAGCGCGCGGGATCGGCCGGTGCCATGGAGTCATCTGCGTTGGAAGCGTGCCGGCTGATCGCGCAGCGCGGCAAGCGAGGTCTGCAATGCCAACCGCCCGGCGTGGCGCGGATCGTCGACGTTACAGGCAGGAGCTGGGGTGGCTGATGGGACTCGAACCCACGACAACCGGAATCACAATCCGGGACTCTACCAACTGAGCTACAGCCACCGCTGAGTTTGCGACAGCAACGGCCGATAGGCTTGTCGCGAAAGGATTATACCTCTCGGACGGCGCTCGAGACTCGCCTGATCCGGACTGCGACGCGACGCGATGCAGCTCATTTGCCGGCGCCCATCATGTGAGCGGGCAGCCACGTCGCGATTTCCGGAAACGCGCGCAGGATGACGATCGCCAGCATCATGCACAGGACGTAGGGAATCGTTCCCCACATGATCCGCGTGACCGGCACGTCCGGCGCGATCGCGCTGACGATATAGATATTGAGCCCGACCGGTGGATGGATCAGGCCGATCTCCATGTTGATGGTGAGAATTATGCCAAACCATACCGGATCGAAGCCGGCTGCCGTGATGATCGGATAGATGATCGGGGCGGTCATCAGGATGATCGCCGCCGGCGGAATGAAGAATCCGCAGCCGTGCAGCATCAGAACGTACGGACTGCCGACGAACGTCGCGGCGACCAGACTATAGGTGACGAAGTCGGTTTGCCAGATCGTGTTCTCGTTGAGCACGAAGCGCACGAACACCATCTGGCAGACGACAGCGACGCCCACGGCGATCAGACCGGCGGCGAAGTAACCGCACAACCGCGACAGCAGCCTGACGCCCCGAATAAAGCTATCCATGCGGCACTGGCGCGGGGCTGACCGTCATCGCTCGCGTGACTCAAGGCAAGCGACTGACGACGTGCGGCGCGCGCCACGCGTCGACAAGATGCAACCCTATTTGACGCTCAACGCCTCGTCGATGAGCTTCTTGCCGTCCGGCACGTCCTTCGCGAACTCGACATAGGAGCTTTTCTTCGCGATATCCAGCCAGTCGTTGTACTGCGCATCGCTCAACGTCTTGACCTCGACGCCGTGGTCCTTGTACGCCTTGATCGTCGCCTCGTCGACCGACTCGGCCTTGTCTCGTAGTATTTCTGCGCCTTCCTGCCCGCGGCGAGCAATACGTCCTGCTGCTTCTTGTCGAGCTTGTCGAAGCTTTTCTTCGACATGAGCACCGGCTCGTACATGAACCAGAGCGCGTTGGTGCTTCGACGCGGTCATGCACTTCGCCTGCTCGTATAGCCGGAACGACAGGAAGCTGCCCATGCCGGTGTCGGTACCCTCGGCGACGCCGGTCTGGAACGCGTTCGACGGAATCGAAACGATCGAGGCGGCCGCCGACTGCCACATCTGCGCGAAGGTCGGACCCGCTGCGCGGAACTTCAGTCCTTTTACGTCACTGGGTTCAAGGATGCAGCCGCGCTTCGAAACCATCCCGCCCACCGAACCAGGCGTCCGACAGGACAATCGCGCCGGCCTGCTCGCGTAATCGAGCGGAACGAGCGTCATGTCGAGCGGACCGTTCACCATGGCGTTCCACTGCTGCTCCGGCTTGAATGGCGAGGCGCCCGGATAAACCTGGATGTCGAGACCGACATTCGCCACCTTCGCGTCACGCGCGATCATCTGGACCATGTCATCGCGCACGTCGCCCTTGCCACCGGGGAACTGGTGCGAGGCGCGCAGGACGACGGGGGCGGCCGCGAGCGGGTCAGGCAGTTCCGGTTCAGAGTGAGAGAGGGGCACGCCCGACAGGACTCGAACCTGTAACCGCCGGCTTAGAAGGCCGGTGCTCTATCCAATTGAGCTACGGGCGCACGCTTCGCGCTGCCGATCATACCGCGCTGGTGAGGACGCAGCTGCT
>JALYSS010000269.1 GCA_030854685.1 Pseudomonadota bacterium
GAACAGGACCGTGAAACGGCGGCGCGCCGATGATAGTACGGATTGCCCGTGCGAAAGTAGGTCATCGTCAGGCACCCTTCATCAGCCAAACGGCCCACCTCGCGTGGGCCGTTTGCCGATGACTTGATCCGGAAATACGCAAAGCCTTGGCGCGAGCGCTCATGTGCCCCACGCCTCGACCTCGGTGACCCGCGACCACACGCCATCCTGCGTGCCGGTAATATAGATGCGGATGCGATCGGTCGAATATGCATTGAACCAGACCGTTCGCTTGATCAGTTTGTTGCCGCTGACGCTTGCGACCGTTATCCAGTTCGATCCATCCCAGCCCTGCACGTCGAACGACGATAATGCAAAGCGGGTCCCTAGCATCGAATCGGTAGGCTCGGCCGGGCTTAGATAATTGTCCTGCACCGAGTAAACGACGATGTGATCGATCGTCCCCCGGCGGTTGAAATTGATCTGCAGCCAATCGGGGAACACGCCGGCAGTTCCGTCCGCCCACCCAGCGTAGTTGCCCCATCCTGCACCCGAACGAAGGTTGTCGATCACGCCACTCGGGGCAAAACTCGGCCCCCACGTGCTCGATGCCAGCGCCACACCGCCGTTCGCCGCGAGGGCGAAATTCGTTTCCGTAGTCGTTGACGAGCTCCACGCTTCGACTTCGGTGATGCGCGACCATAGGCCATCTTGGGTTCCCGTGATGTAAATGCGGATCCGATCGGTCGTATACGGACTGAACGAGACCGTCCGCTTGACCAGATTGTTGGCGCTTACGCTCGCGAGTGTTACCCAGCTCGTGCCGTTCCAGCCCTGCACATCGTACGACGACAATGCGAAGCGGGTCGCAATCATCGAATCGGTAGGTTCGACCGGATCCAGATAGTTGTCCTGGACTGAATAAACGACGACGTGATCGATGGTCTTCGGTCCATTGAAATTGATCTGCATCCAGTCGGGGAATGCGCCGGACGTTCCGTCCGCCCAGCCCGCATAGTTGCCCCATCCTGCACCCGACCGCTGGTTGTCGATGACGGCACTCGGCGGAAAACTCGGGCCCCACATGCTCGACGCCGATGCAGTGCCGCCGTTCGACGCAAGCGCAACGTTCGTACCGTTGACAGGCGCATTCACGACCTGCGTCAATGTAGCGCTTGTCGATGCAGCGTTGGCCGCGTCTCCGGAGTACGCCGCCGCGATTGCATGAGTTCCGGTAATGAGCGCATTCGTAGAGCAAGTCGCCGAGCCGCCGGTCAGGCCGACTGCAGCGCACCCAACAATGACGCCGCCGTTGTCGGTGAATCTGACAGTACCCGTGGGCGAGTTACCCGTGACCGTTGCAGCAAACGTGGTGCCGGCGCCAGTTATCGACGGATTCAGCATCGACGCGATCGTCGTGGTCGTTGACGTCATCGGTGGCGTGGCGCCGCCGGTTGTCACCTGCACCGTCAACGCACTCGCACTCGCCGCGAGCACGATCACGTTAACGCTATAAGTCGGGTCGCTGAACATCTGCCCGGCGGCAAGCGTGGCGTCGGTAAATCCCGACGTCGCGGGAGTCATGTCGAGCAGTTCGGTGTCGTCGCTCCAGCTGTCGCAGCCGGAACACAGCGTCTCGAACGGCGAGGAAACGCGTATCTCCACGCCGTTGTTCGGAAAGTCCGAGAGCGGGCTGTCGAAGCCGATCGGTTGTCGGAATTCGAGCCAGTACGTTCGGTTCGCAGCGGTCGTCGGGATCTTGACGGCGTATGTCGTGCCGCCCGCGACCTCGAGCGGGCTCAATGTGTATGTCACCGATCCGCCGGTGTGCGTCTTGACCGACGTCGATGGAATCCAGGCGAGCTTCGACTTCTGCATCGCGTTGTAGTGCATCGCCCGTTGATTCCCCATCGTATCGAAAGGGTCTCCGTATTCGCTGGCCGAGCAGCTGCCGCCGATGATGCCGGTGCCGCAACGCAAGCTGGCAGCGTGCAGCAAGCCGAAGTTGTGACCCATTTCGTGCGCGATGGCCGACGTCTTGAACGCGCCGAGGCCGTTGATCCACGACTTGTGCGGGAAGCCGATGTAAGCGAGCCCGAGCCAGCCGCACGATGGCACGGTAGGAAAAACATACACGACAAAGTTGTACGTGGCTGGATCGTAGGCCGAGCCGAGCGTCCTCGCTGCCGCCTCCGCGGACGAGCTGATCGCTTGCCAGTCGCTGGAGCCACAGGTCGCCGGCTGGGCAAGATTCATCGTGACCCACGCGGGCGTCACGGTGACGTTCATCAGTTGCTGGCCATACGACGCTTCCCTAAAGAAATTCGCCACGCTGTCCGCGTTGGTGGTCATCACCTGCTGCGCTTGCGCCGAGGTGAAGGCGGGCACGGCAGTGTTGTTGAAGTTTGCCATGATCACCAGCACGTTGTTCGCGGTCGCCGCCTTGGCGATCGTGCTGCCCGCACTGCTCGTTGCCGGTTGCGCGAGTATCGTGATGCGGTCGGGTGTTACGGACTCGCCGTCCGCGTCGGCGCGCCCGATGACGCGCACGCGCATGCCGGGCGCAAGCGGAGCGGGCAGCGATCCCATGCGCAGCCGATTGACCTTGCCCGATGACTGATGCACCTCATAGAAGTACGTGCTCTTGCCGCCGGCAAAGTCGTCGCCGTGGAGCACCGCGAGCGTGCCTTCGATCTCCGCATTGGCCTTCGTCGCACTGTCGGTGGCCGCTGCCGCGACGGTTTGCGCCGCCTCGACGTCGAGCCGCTCGCCATCGTGCCGTCCCGAAACCGTGACACGTGCAGCGCTTTTGAGCGCCGCCGTCGCGTCGCCACGCAATGGAACGAGCGTGCCGTCATCGAGCTGCAACTCGACGTAGCGACTCGATGTTCCGCGCGTCGCGTCGTCGAGGATCACCTCATGGACGGTCCCCGTCAGCGTCTCGGTTGCTGCGGGAGACGTTGCGACGAATTCGGCTTGCGCGCGCAGCGGCTGCGCCGCGGCGTCGTGCGCGAGGACCGGCTGGGCGTGAAGGATTGCAAACGCGAGTGCCGCGACGATTGCCCACGTGAAATGGTTCGAATTCATCGAATGCCTGTCGAAAGAAGACGAAGAGTCATGCGGGCCGGATCGCTTCGCGCGCGCATAGATGGAAGGCGAAGCGAAGTGTATGCCACCGGCATAAACGACGATGCGCGCGTTGAGCATAAATCCTGTAATTCCCTTTGGCTTCCGGTACTTGCGTTAAAACTGAACCTCCGACGGCGCGCGATTCATGAAGCGTGTTCGTTGCTTCGCCCGGCGCAAGGTAATCGGCTATGTCACCGTATAAGGCACAGAGCACGAGCGTTGCGGGATCCGAAGACATCCGGTCACCAGTCAGCCAGGACCAGCCTGACATTTGCCCAACTGCCTCGATGTCGTCTCAATCAGTGAGCATTTTCGCGTCGCCGAGTTCGGGATGCGAGGCATACGACCGCGTCGGGCCAATAAGCGCGCCGATTATCGTATTCGCAACACCCATCGAAGGCCACGAACCATCAATTCCGACTCCTCAAAGCCGAGTCGAGCGAGATGACGCAGATTTGCGTGATTGCGGTGCGATTCGTCGGTTACGCCCGACCATGCATCGTGATACAGCACATCCACGAATCGATCCCGCTCGAAGTCCCGAATGGCGCTTGCATAATCCTTGGCGCGCCAGCGATTCATAGCGTGTCGGTATTCCTCGGCCTCCTGCTGCGAAGCGCCGGCCGCCAGCATCTTCGCGATAAATTGCCCGTCGTCAGAAAGTAGATGAGCCCACGGCTCAGGCACGCGATGAATGAAGTGGCTGCCGCTATCAGCGGTCCAGATCGGATCCGTGGCAATGTAAACGTATCCGCCAGGGCGGGTGACACGAATCATTTCGCGAAGGGCCTTCCCTGGATTCGGGATGTGCTCGAACGAATTGATTGATACTACGCAATCGAATAACGCGTCGCGATAAATGAGGTCCATTGCATCGGTCCGGTGGAACGCCACCCGGTCGAGGTGAAACTGGACGTTGTTTCGCCGATGCTTCTCGTCTATGAGCTTTAGAAACTCGCCGTCGTAAAGCGAGCTGTAATCAACGATGTCCGCGCAGAACACTCTGCCCGCGAGCGCGCAAAGGTAGCCGACGTGCATGCCTTGGCCCCCGCCGAGGTCCAGCACCGTCATATCGCGCGAAATGCACATCCCGATGCCCCGCAGAATGTCGACGAGACTGTCGATCTCGAATTTGTGGACGCGAAAGTCCTCGCTCTCGTCGTACATAGTTGTAGGATTTACATTAATGTCGTTCGACCATCGCGATCCCCAGATCAGGCGCGTGCATTTTTTCCGTCCGTCGGGTCATTTTCGCAACGATTCCTGGCCGCAAGCATAATGCAGCATGGACCATCGAGGTCAGCGCCGAGCGGTCGTGTGTCGCGCGATGGCTCCAACTCCATGATCAATCTCGAGAGGACGCACGTGAACGCACGCTGGAACAAATCCCTGATTCTCATCGCAGGCGCTATCCCTGTGTGCGCCCTCGCGGCAGCCATCCCCGAACGCGCGGCGGAGTTCGCTTCGACGATGGAAATTTCGAGCGGGCCGTCGATGACGATTCCGCTGAAAAGCTGGCCGGTCGACGTGAGATCCTTCATAGCAGCACACAGGACGACCGCTAAAGGAAACCTCAAGGCTGCCACGGATCCGGCGACAGTTTACCGTCCGGTGAAGGTGTGCCGCCTGATCGACACGCGGGGAAATCCCGCATTCATCAATATTCCAGGGCCACTGGCTGCTGGCAGTACCACGAACGTGAGTTCAGCCGGCGTCTGCGGGATTCCCTCCACGGGCGTAGCCGGCATTTCGGTGTCGTTCCACGTTCTCAATCTCACGGTGAACAACGGCGGATATATCGCGTTCCTCCAACAGGGAGCGCCGGTGAATGGTGTCAACGCGGTCTTCAACACCGGCACCGACTGGACTGCAGCGACTGCGAATATTTCTATCCCGAACGATTCCGGCAACTTCGAAATCTTCATCGCGCAGTCGACGGTTCAGGTCGTCGTCGACGTCAACGGCTATTACCAGGATCTCGACTTCGTTGACACCGGTACGCAGGAGCTCGATATCCATGGCATCGTTAACGGTGCGCCGGGCGCGAAGGTGCTCGAAATCACCAATGAGGGGAACGGCACTGCGCTCGCGGCGACTAATCTGGGGGGCGGCCCGGCCTTCCGCATCGGCAACGGATCGTTCAACGTCGCGGGGGCGGGCATCGGTTCGGGCACCACGGCATTCATAATGGAGGTGGATACAGCAGCAGCGTTTGGCGCTGGCGGCAACGTATGCGGCGGCCAGCCATCGATCGCGGTTATGGATAACCCGATGTTGAACGGCGATTCGAACGCGATGGTACTGCTTACGCCGCGCGAGAATGCGGCCAGCTCGCTTGGCACACCGGCGCCGTTAAGCTCGCCTGGACCGATTTCCGCATTCTTTGTAAATGCGGCATGCTCGCCGAGCGCTGCGGGCCACTGGGCAGTACGAGACACGTCGGGCGCCGCGCTCGTCAATCATTCGCAATATAACGTCTTCATCATCAAGTCACAATAATCACCTGCCATGAGAGAACGATGGGCCATCGCCGATGGCCCATCTATTCTCCGCGATTGACGCCGGTCTCGATCGACGGTTTGTACGTCGCGAATTTTTCCAGCACTTCGCGCATCTCATTCTCGTCCAGGACCCGCGGCTCGCCGATCTGCAGCGCCCGCCAGTACATCTCCGCCAACGTTTCCACTTCGACAGCGAGCGCGAACGCGGCCTTGAGTGAATCTCCGACCGCGATCACGCCGTGATGCGCAAGCAGGCACGCCTTGCGTCCCTCCAGCGCACGCAGCGCATGATCGGATAATGCCTGCGTGCCGAACGTCGCGTACCGCGCGCAGCGGATGTCGCTCCCGCCCGCAACGGCAATCATGTAATGGAAAGCGGGAATGCCCCGGTCGAGGCAGGCGAGCGTCGTCGCGAATGGCGAATGCGCGTGCACGATCGCCATGATTTCGGACCGCGCCGCATAGATGTCGCGATGAAAGCGCCATTCCGACGATGGCGCCAGCCGTCCGGTGGCAGCGCCATCGTGACCCACCGACGCGATGTCCTCCGGCTTCGTCTCCGCATACGCCAGCCCGCTCGGTGTGATCAGGAAACCGGCGTCGGTGCGGGCGCTGACATTGCCGGATTTGCCGCGGTTGATGCCAAGCGCATTCATTTCGCATGCGGTCGCGATGATTGCTAGGCGCAGCGCGTGCGCGTCAGCGACCGGCATGCGCACGCTCGGGATGGAGTTCACAAAGTCCCTCCGCGTCGTTGGCGACGCCGCGCTCGGTCACGTAGCCGGTGATCAGTCGTCGCGGCGTGACGTCGAATGCGAAGTTGAGCGCGCGAGTCGAATCAGCCGCGATCGTCACGGCCGTCATCCGCCCGGTCGCGTCGCGCCCATGCACCTTGAGGACTTCGTCGCTCGACCGCGCTTCGATTGGAATCGCATCGCCCGACGCGGCATTCCAGTCGATCGTGGGCGACGGGAGCGCGACGTAGAACGGTACGTCGTTATCCGCGGCGGCCAACGCCTTCTCGTAAGTGCCGATCTTGTTGCAGACGTCGCCGTTTCGGGCCACGCGATCGGCACCGACGATGACTACGTCCACATCACCGCGACGCATCAAAAGGCCGCTCGCGCTATCGTCGATAAGCGTGTGCGGGATGCCGCGCTGCGCCATCTCCCACGCGGTCAGGTTGGCGCCCTGCATCCGCGGCCGCGTTTCGCTGACCCAGACGTGCACCGGAAGCCCCTCGGCGTGAGCGCGAAAGATCGGCGCCGTCGCCGTCCCGAAGCCGCAGGTCGCAAGTG
>JALYSS010000163.1 GCA_030854685.1 Pseudomonadota bacterium
GTGGTGCGCCGAGTCGTTCATTCGCCGTTCGGATTGAGCCTGCGCGGCATTCGCGAAGGCGGCAAGCGGATGCCGGCCATCGGAGCGCCGGTCGCGAGGCGGTTGCGAACGATTTTCACGATCGCCGCGGCCGTCGCCGGGATCGCGGGGGCACTCCTTGCGCAGACGACGCAATTCGTCGGCATCGACACACTCGGCTTTCCGCGGTCGGCGGAACTGCTGATCATTGTGGTGCTGGGCGGCACGGGACGCCTGTACGGCGGCCTCGTCGGCGCCGCGGTTTTCATGATCGCGCAGGATTACCTGTCCGGCATCGATCCGGTTTATTGGCAATTCTGGATCGGGGTCCTGCTGGTCGCCATCGTGCTGTTCGCGCAGGGCGGCATCCTCGGCGGGCTCGATACGTTGCGGACGCGACTTTCCAGGTGCACGCGATGACGGCGGCGCTTCGCACGGAAGGGCTTTCGAAGCGCTGGGGTGCGTTCGACGCGAACAGCGACATTTCGCTGTCCTTCGCACCCGGCGCCCGGCACGCGCTGATCGGCCCCAACGGGGCCGGCAAGACGACGTTCATCAACCTGCTGACCGGCGTTTTTCCACCCACCGCCGGGAAGGTCTTTCTCGGCGAGCAAAATATCACGGCGCTGGCGCAGCACGAACGCGTCAAGCGCGGAATGACGCGCACGTTCCAGATCAACACGCTGTTTCCCGGATTGACGGTCCTCGAATCGGTCGTACTTGCAATATGCGAGCGACGCGGCCGCGCCGGCGTCTGGTATCGGACCGTTGCAACGCAGCGCGAAGCTGCCAACGAAGCGAATGAATTGCTCGATACGCTGCAACTCGCCGCGGAGCGGAACGAGGAGACGCGCAATCTTGCGTACGGCAAACAGCGCCTGCTGGAAATCGCGCTCGCGCTCGCGACGAAGCCCGGGATCCTGCTGCTCGACGAGCCCGCGGCGGGTATTCCATCGGGCGAGAGCGCGGAACTCTTCAGCGTGATTGCGCACCTGCCGCGTGACGTCACGATCGTGTTCATCGAGCATGACATGGAGCTTGTGTTCCGCTTCGCCGAGCGAATCACCGTGCTCGTCACCGGCAAGGTCCTGACCGAAGGAACGCCGGCGGAAATCGCCGCGGACCCTCGCGTCAAGGAGGTCTATCTCGGCGAGGCGCAGTATGGCTGAACTGCTCGCGCTTGACGCCGTGACGGCCGGCTACGGCGCGTCGGTCGTGCTGGAAGACGTCTCGCTCTCGCTTGACGAAGGCGACAGCCTCGCGCTGCTCGGCCGCAATGGCGTCGGCAAGACGACGCTGCTGATCACGCTGATGGGCTTGACGCGCGTGCATCGCGGGACGCTTCGCTTTCGCGGTGCCGATCTGACGAAGCTCTCGACGTACGAGCGCGCGCAGGCCGGCATCGGCTGGGTGCCGCAGGAACGGTACATGTGGCCGTCGCTGACGATCGAGGAGCATCTGACGGCGGTTGCGCGGCCCGGGCGCTGGACGCTACGCAGGATCTACGAGCTATTTCCCAGACTTGAAGAGCGCCGGGCGAACTTCGGCAACCAGTTGTCGGGTGGCGAACAGCAGATGCTCGCGATCGCGCGTGCGCTGGTGGTCAATCCCGCGCTGCTTCTGCTCGACGAGCCGATGGAGGGCCTTGCGCCAATCATCGTGCAGGACCTGATGAAGGTGATTCGCAACCTCCTGGCCGAGGGCGGCATGGCAGTCGCCGTCGTCGAGCAGCACGCGAAGCTCGCGTTGTCGCTCACGCGCAAGGCGATCGTTCTCGATCGCGGCCGCGTCGTGCACCGTTGCGCAAGCGAAGCGTTGATGGACGACCCGGATACGCTGCAGCGGCTCGTGGCAATGGGGTCGGAGACGTAATACTTCGGTCGAGTTCGTCAAAGTATCGCGTCTCTGATCCCCTTGGGTCGATGTCATTGGGTCGTTACGCGAGTCCGCATCGACGGCGCGCTTTCGCTACGCGGATGCGCGCCGCTTCCGATCCAGTCCCTGTTCGCGCAAATCGTCGAGTGTCGCGTCCATCGTCAGCGCCTGCGAATCGAACTTGACGTGCAGGAGGGAAGGACCGTCGAACGATAGCGCCCGCTCGAATGCCGGCGCGAATTCGTCGGTCGCGACGATCGTTTCACCGTGCGCGCCATACGCTCGCGCCAGTTGCGCGAAATCCGGATTGACGAGATCGGTGCCCGATACGCGCCCGGGATATTCGCGCTCCTGATGCATGCGAATCGTGCCGTACATGCCATTGTCGATGACGACGAAGACGACGGCGAGTCGGTACTGGAACGCCGTTGCCAGTTCCTGCCCGTTCATCAGGAAGCAGCCATCGCCGTTCCACGACACGACCATCCGATCCGGGTGAAGCGCTTTCGCCGCAACGGCGGTCGGTACGCCATAGCCCATCGACCCCGAGTAAGGCGCGAGTTGCTTGCGTCCACCGCCGTAATGGAACAAGCGATGAACCCACGTCGCGAAGTTCCCCGCACCATTGGTCATGATGACGTCGTTCGGCAAGCGCTCGTCGAGCCATTGCACGATTCGCCACAAGTCGACGCCGCCGGGCACTGGATGCGGTGTCCGCCAGACTTCGTATTCGGCATGCGCGGCTGCAGCACTCCCGCTCGTTGCAACGGAACGTGCGGCATCGCCATCGATCGCGGTCAGGAATGCGCTCGGCGTCGCCGCGATCGCGAGCGCCGGCTGGTAAACGCGCCCGAGCTCGTCGGCGCCCGGATGGACATGGATCAGCGTCTGCTTCGGCGCGGGGACTTCGAGGAGCGTGTACCCGCCTGTTGTCGTTTCGCCAAGCCGCTCGCCGACGACGAGCAGCACGTCCGCGTCACGCACGCGCGCGGCGAGCTTCGGATTGATCCCGATCCCCACGTCACCGGCGTAGTTCGGATGCCGATTGTCAAATATATCCTGGTTCCGGAAGGCGCAGGCCACGGGCAATTGCGAGGCTTCGGCGAAGTGCCGGAGCGCTTCCAGCGCGTCGCGGTCCCAGCGGCTCCCACCCACGATCACCAGCGGCCGCTGCGCGTTGCGCAGCCGCCGCTCGACATCAAGAACGTCGTCGCGCGATGGTGCGGCGGCGATTGCCTCGACGTACGGCGCGTCGACGACATCCGCGCGCGCGATGAGCATGTCCTCGGGCAACGCAAGGACCACCGGCCCGGGCCGACCCGACATCGCGATCCGGAATGCATGCGCGACGTACTCGGGGATGCGTTCGGCACGATCGATCTGGGCAGCCCATTTTGCGACGCTGCCGTACATGCGCCGATAATCGATTTCCTGAAACGCTGCACGGTCGGTCATGTCGGTGCCGACCTGACCGATGAGCATGATCAACGGCGTCGAATCCTGCATCGCCGTATGGATGCCGACCGCGGCATTGGAGGCACCGGGACCGCGCGTGACGAATACGATTCCAGGCCGACCGGTGAGTTTGCCGACGGCCTCGGCCATGTAGGCGGCGCCACCTTCCTGCCGGCAAACGATGAACCGCAGGCGATCCGCGACGTCGTGCAGCGCGTCGAGCACGGCGAGATAGCTCTCGCCCGGAACGCCGAACGCATGCGTCGCGCGCTGCGCCAGCAAGTTCGCGACGAGGATTTCACCGCCGGTCCGCATCGCCATCGCGCTTCCCGCTCCCTTCTTGCCCCTGGATGAATCCGGGGGCGATTCTACGCGTCCGATCATGGACCGGCCCTATAATCGCGGCGTTTCGTCGTCTTGGAATCGTCATGTCGCTCGATTCGCACCTGAACGACGCGCTGCTGTTCGCCGCATTCGCCGTCGCGCTCGCCCTGGTCGCGCTGCTGCTGCGCTCGGCGTCGCGCAGGTCGATGCTGGCGATGCTCGTCGTCGTGGCGGTCGGCACGCTCGGACTGTGGGCCTACGACGCGCACGCCGACCTGATGGAAACGCCGACCATCGCCGGGATCGCGCGCGAAGTATCGCTCGTGCTCGTCGCGTTCGGTGTCATCCAGATCACCGTCCTTTTCGTCTTCCAGACCGTCCTCGCGCGTCGCCGGATTCCGCGGATCCTGAACGAGTTCGTCGTCGCGCTGGCGCTCATCGGCTACGCGATCTATCGCCTCAACGCCGTCGGCGTCAACCTGGCTGCGCTGATCACGACATCGGCGTTCGTGTCGACGGCGCTCGCGTTCTCGGCGAAGGAGACGCTCGCGAACCTGTGGGGCGGCCTCGCGATCCAGCTCGAGAAGACCTGCCGGATCGGCGACTGGGTGAGGATCGATGCCGTGACCGGCCAGGTCGTCAGCATCCGGTGGCGCTACCTGGCGATCGCGACGCTCAACAACGAGACGATCGTCATACCCAACGGCGCGGTCATGCAGCATCAGGTGACGGTCATCGGACGCCGCGGCGAGGAGCGCACCGCATGGCGCCGATACGTGAATTTCGAAGTCGAGTACCAGCACCCGCCCGCCCGGGTCATCGAGCAGGTTGAAAGCGCGCTTGCGCATGCGCAGATTCCGCACGTGTCGCAGGATCCGCATCCACGGGTCGCGTGCATCGGGTTCCAGGACAGCGGAGTCGAGTACGCCGTCGCCTACGACCTCGTCGATGCCGCGTACTACTGGTCGATCGATTCGCAGATCCGGGTGCACGTGTACGCCGCCTTGACGCGCCATGGGCTCGGCATTCCGTTTCCGCGGCGCGTTGTCGAAGTGCGCCGCGACGAGCGCCCGCAGACGGCGCAGCGCGAAATCGAACGTCGGATCGCCGCACTCGGTTCGATCGATCTGCTTTCGTCGCTGACCGACGCTGAGCACGCCGCACTCGCACGCAAATTGACCACATGCGCGTATGTCCCCGACGAGATGGTGTTTCGCGCGGGCGAACCCGCCGATTCGCTATACCTGCTCGCGCAAGGCGTCGTCGACATCGTCGGCGAAGGCGGCGCGGGAACGCGGCACAAGCTTGCGACGCTGCACGCGCCTTCGTATTTCGGTGAAATGGGTCTGCTGCTGGGACAACCGCGTGCGGCGACGGTCGTCGCGGCGGGTGAAGCGATCTGCTACCGACTCGACAAGGAGGGGTTCGACGCGATCATCCGTGCCCGGCCGGAACTGGCCCAGATGCTCGCTCAGGTGCTCGCCGAGCGGCAGGCGGCGAACGACGCGACATTGCAGGCGCTCGACGCGGAAGTGCGCGCCCGGCAGAAGGTGGGCCGGACGACCGATCTCATGCGCAAGATCCAGCAGTTCTTCGGGCTCGTGCACTGACGCGCTGCGGTTATCCCCAGCGTTTCTGCGCGGTCAGGGCCACGCTGACGCGTTATCGTCCGGCGACAACGTCGTCGCGTTTCAGCAAAAACACGCTGTCGGTGGACGATGCTGCGTCAAGCCACAGGAACGGCATTCGCGAAAATGCCGCTTCGGCGCCGAGCCGATTATGACCAACCTCGACGACGAGCACTCCGTCGGGCTGCAGGAAGCGCGGTGCCTCGCGCAGGATCGTGCGCACGGCGTCCATCCCGTCGTCGCCGCCCGCGAGCGCCAGACCCGGTTCGTGGCGGTACTCGCGCGGCAATTGCTCCATCGCCATGGTCGTCACGTACGGCGGATTGCTGATGATAATGTCGTACGATCTTCCCGGTAGATTGTCGAAAAGGTCCGAGCGGATCAGGTTGATGCGGTCGGCGAGGCCGTAGTCGCTCAGGTTGCGCTGGGCCACGGCAAGCGCATCCGCAGAAATGTCCGCGGCATCGATGTCCGCCGCTGGGAACGCGTGGGCCAGCAGCACGGCGAGGCATCCCGAGCCCGTGCAAAGGTCAAGTGCCGACTTGATGGCATCCGGGTCGAGCACATGCGGCGCGAGGCGGTCCGGCAGCAACTCGGCGATGAACGAGCGTGGGATCAGGACGCGCTCGTCGACGTAGAAGCGGAATTCGCCGAGCCAGGCTTCCCGCGTCAGGTACGCTGCAGGAACGCGCTCGTCGATCCGGCGGGTCAGCAGCGCAGCGAGCTCGTTGCGCTCCGCATGCGTGAGCTTCGCATCGAGAAACGGTTCGACCCGGTCGAGTGGCAGGTGCAGCGTATGCAGCAGCAGGTAGATCGCCTCGTCGTAAGCATTGGCCGACCCGTGTCCGAACGAAAGTCCCGCTTGCGTGAAACGCGACACCGTGAAGCGCAGCCAATCGCGCAACGTATCGAGTTCCTGCGGGACGTTCACGCGACGGGCGCCAGCAGGTGCTCGAGGATGCGCCGATAGATCGCCGCGAGCGCTTCGAGATCCACCACGGCGACGCACTCGTTCAACTTGTGGATCGTCTCGTTGACGGGTCCGATTTCGACGATTTCCGGGCAAATCAGGGCAATGTAGCGACCGTCGGAAGTGCCGCCGTCGCAGGAAAGCGCCGGGGCGATGCCGGTGACTTCGCGGATCGCTTCCGTCGCGACATCGACCAGCCGGCCCTTCGGCGTCAGGAACGGTGCGCCGTGCGCGGTCCAGATCAGGTCGTAGTCGAGACCGTGACTTCGCAACACGTCTTCGAGCCGCGTCGCGAGCGATTCGCGCGTGCTCGAAGTCGAATAGCGAAAGTTGAAAAGCAGTTCGAGCGAACCGGGAATGACGTTCGTCGCGCCGGTGCCGGCGCGGATGTTCGAGCACTGGAACGACGTCGGCGGATAGCAGGCGTTGCCGTCATCCCAATGCATGCGCGCGAGTTCGGCCAGCGCCGGGACGACGAGGTGAATAGGATTGCGCGCGAGCTGCGGATACGCGATGTGTCCCTGGACGCCCTTGACGACCAACGTTCCCGAGAGCGTCCCGCGCCGGCCATTCTTGATCATGTCGCCGAGCCGGGTGACCGACGATGGCTCGCCGACGATGCAGTAGTCGATGCGCGTGCCTTCGCGCGCCAGTTTCTCCACGACCTTCGCGGTGCCGTCGACCGACGGCCCTTCTTCGTCCGACGTGATCAGCAATGCGAGGGAGCCGGCCGGCGTGGTGTTCACCAGGAACCTTTCGACGGCGACGACGAATGCGGCGATCGACCCCTTCATGTCGGCGGCGCCGCGGCCATGCAGATATCCGTCGCGAATCGTCGGGGTGAACGGATCGCTCCTCCACTCGCCCAGCGGCCCGGTCGGCACGACGTCGGTATGGCCGGCGAGGCAGACCAGCGGGTGCCGATCGCCAAGACGCGCCCACAGGTTGGTGACGCCGTTGACGGCAAGCGTCTCGCAGCGGAATCCGAGCGGCGCGAGACGCGCGGCGAGCAGTTGCTGGCACCCCGCGTCCGCGGGAGTCAGCGATCGGCGCTCGATCAGCTCGCGCGCGAGGTCGAGCACCGGCGTGGCCGCGGCGTTCATCCTGCGGAACGGCTAACTCGAGCGTTCGAGCAGCTCAGGATTGATGGTCATGCCGCTGAAGTCCGCGCTCGGCCACACATTCGTCGCCTTGCGCTCGACGTCATCCAGGTCGATCCGTGACGACGGTGAGTTCTGGTTGATGAGCCACGCGAGGTTCGTCGCCGAATCGGACGCGATCATCGCTTCGTCGTACGTGATGCGCCCGTCGAGATAGAGCTTGCACAGCGACTGCTCGAACGTCTGCGATCCGGGGTAGAGCGACTGCTCCATCGCTTCCTTTATCCGTGCGAATTCACCGCTCTTGATCAACTCGGCGATCAGCGACGTATTGAGCAGGATTTCGACGGCGGGTTGCAGCGCGCCCTCGACGTTGCGGACGAGCCGCTGCGAAACGATCGCGCGGAGACCGATCGAAAGGTCGGACAGCACGGCGGAGCGCACGTCGTGCGGAAACAGGTTGATGATCCGCGATAGCGCGTGATAACTGTTGTTGGCGTGAATTGTCGATAGGCACAGGTGGCCGGTCAGCGTGTGCAGCAACGCTGACTGCATGGTTTCCTTGTCGCGGATTTCGCCAATCATGATGAGATCGGGTGCCTCGCGCAGCGCATTCAGCAGCGCCATGTGATAGTTGTGCGTGTCGGCACCGATTTCGCGCTGGTTGACGATGCTCTGCCGGTGCGTGAACAGGTATTCGATCGGATCCTCGACCGTCAGGATGTGGCCGGTGCTGTTCGTGTTGCGGTGATCGATCATCGCCGCAAGCGTCGTCGACTTGCCCGAGCCGGTCGCGCCGGCCACCAGCACCATGCCGCGCTTTTCCATAATGAGATCGAGCAGCACCGGCGGCAGGTGCAGCGCCTCGAAGGGCGGCACGTCGCTGCGCACGTAGCGGATCACGAGCGCGATCGAGCCGCGCTGACGGAAGATGTTGATCCGGAAGTTACCGACGGCGCGGTCGAGATGCGAGAGGTTCATCTCGCGCTCGTTTTCGAACTCGCGCGCCTGCTCCTTGGTCATCAGGTCATACGCGATGCGCCGGACCGTCTCGACGTCCATCGACTGGCTCGATACGGGCTGAACGACGCCGTTGACCTTGATGTTGATCGGCGCGCCGCACGAAATGTAGAGGTCCGACGCCTGCTTGTCGGCCATCAGCTTGAAGAGTCGGTCGAGGTACATGGCAACCTTTCCGGCTAGAATGTCCATTCGGCTTCGCGACGGTCCCATGATGATGTCATGAGTCGGCGATCCCCGCCAGTCCGTCCTTAGCCGCCCGCCGGATCGTGCGTCCCGATCCCCGCAAACGACTCGACCTCGCCACCAAGCAAGTTCCATGCTCGCCATAATCGGCGGTACCGGCCTCACGCGCCTGTCCACGCTCGCAGTCACGCACCGGCAAGTCATTCGAACGCCGTACGGCGAGCCGTCGGCGGCGCTGGTGTTCGGCGAGCTCGCCGGCCATCGCGCGATCTTCCTCGCACGTCACGGCCATGGACACACGATTCCACCGCATCGCGTCAACTACCGCGCCAATTTGTGGGCGTTGAAGGAACAGGGGGCAAGCTGCATCGTGGCCATCGCGTCCGTTGGCGCCATCCGCGGCTGCGCGCCCGGCGACCTCGTGCTGCCGCACCAACTGATCGATTACACGTGGGGTCGCGCGCATACGTTTTTCGACGGCGGCGACCAGCAGGTGGTCCACGTCGACTTCACGCATCCGTATTCGCAGCGCCTGAGGGTCATCTGCCTCGCCGGTGCGCGGCACGGCAGCATCGCGTTGCGTGATGGCGGCGTGTACGGCGCCGTTTCGGGTCCGCGGCTCGAAACCACCGCCGAAATCGATCGGATGGACCGCGACGGCGCGACTCTCGTGGGGATGACCGGCATGCCGGAAGCCGTTCTCGCGCGCGAGGTCGGCGTCGATTACGCGTCCGTCTGCGTCGTTGTCAACCATGCGGCCGGCCGGGGCGATAGTGTAGCGAACGTGTCGATGGAGATGATCGCGAACGTGCTCGAAAGCGCCATGGATCGCGTGCGCGAATTGATCCCGCATATCGTTCCCCTGGTTCCGTTGCCGCCGCGCGAAGCGCGGCAGCATCACGAAGCCGCAATCTCCGGAGTTGACCGCAATGATTCGTGATGTGCTGCTGATGGGCGACCCGCGACTCCTCGAGCGCTCGCGCGAGTTGGATCGCATGGATACGTCCGAGCTCGCGTCGTTGCTCGAAGACCTGCGCGATACGATGCGCGCGCAGAACGGCGCCGGATTGGCGGCGCCGCAAATCGGCGTCGGCCTTCGCGTCGTGATTTTCGGCGTCGAGCGCAACCCGCGTTATCCGGAGGTCGATCCCGTGCCGTACACGGAACTCGTCAATCCGGTCGTAACACCGATGTCCGACGAGATCGAGGAGGGCTGGGAGGGCTGCCTGTCAGTGCCGGGCCTGCGCGGCGTCGTGCCGCGTTTTCGGCGTTTGCATTATCGGGGACTCGACCCCGGCGGCGCGATCATCGAGCGCGAAGTCGAGGGCTTTCACGCGCGCGTCGTCCAGCACGAATGCGACCATCTCGACGGCATCCTGTATCCGATGCGCATGCGCGATTTCTCGCGCTTCGGATTCACCGACGTGCTGTTTCCCGGCGTCGCCGACGCGGAGGACGCCTGAGCCGGAAAATGGGAAGCGTCCGATCGAGGCTGCACTTCGCCACGTCGGTCCTGTCGACGTTTGCTTTACTCGACTCCGGGGCGTTCGCTGCAACGTTGGTCGTCGGTCCGCACGCGACGATCCATCATGTTGCCGAGGCAGCCCGGCTCGCCAGGGACGGCGACACGGTGGAAATTCTCCCCGGAGAGTATCGCGGCGACGTTGCCGTGTGGATGCAGCGAAAGCTGACGATCCGTGGCGTCGGGAAGACGCCGGTATTGATCGCGGATGGCCAAAGCGCGGAAGCGAAGGCGATATGGGTGATTCGCGATGGTGATTTCGTCGTGGAGAACGTCGCGTTCGAAGGTGCGCGCGTTCCCGACCGCAACGGGGCCGGAATCCGTTTCGAAAGCGGCCATCTCCTGATCCGCAATTGCCGCTTCACCGACAACGAAAACGGCGTCCTGACCGACAATTCGCCCGACAGCGAGCTCGCCGTCCAGAACACGCTGTTTGCGCACGCGCCACGCGACCGCGGCCCGCTCAAGCACTTGCTCTACGTCGGGCGAATCGCCCGCTTCTCGCTGGTCGGTAGCAGGCTGCACGACGGCTATCAAGGCCACCTCGTCAAGTCCCGGGCGCGCGAGAATGATATCCGCTACAACCTGATCTACGATGGAAAGAACGGTGAAGCCGCCTACGAACTCGAATTCCCCAATGGGGGCATGGCCGTCGTCGTCGGCAACGTCATCGGACAGAGCGCCACGACGACCAATCCGGTTGTCGTGGCGTACGGCGCCGAAGGTTCGGCATGGCCGAGGAACGAGCTGCTGCTTGCTCACAATACATTGACAAGCGATCGCGCCGGCGCCTGGTTTCTCCGCGTGTGGTCTGATCGCGTTCCCGCCAGCACACGCGTGCTTGCCATCAACAATCTTACCGTCGGAATCGGCATTTTCTCGCTCGGTGCGCGAGGCACGTTCGACGGGAATTACCCGGCGCTCGCGTCGATGCTGGGCGACCCGGACCTGCTGGACTTCGAACTCGCAGCCGGCTCGTTCTTCCGCGACATTGATGCCCCGGCTCCCGAGGTCGATGGCATTGCCTTGGCGCCGGATGCTGAATTTCGGCTACCCGTCGGCACGCAATCCATTCTTCCGCGCGCACGATGGACGCCGGGCGCTTTTCAAAGCACCGACCTCCGGCGCTGACGTCGCGTTCCAGGGGTGTCGCCCAGTCCGGGGTTGCCATAGGCGTCCACGATTCAAACCCTGAGCTGCTCGTACAGCGTCGTCTCGAGCCTTAGCAGTGCCTGCTCGTCGTGCAGGCGCGCACCGTCGATCAGGAACACGTCTTCGGCGCGTTCGCCGAGCGTGTTGATCCGGGCGCTCGCGACGTTGATGTTCGCCTGCGCAAGGAAGTAGGCGATGCGCGCAAGCAGGCCGGGCCGGTCGCCGGCGACAACTTCGAGGATGAAGTGCGTGCCCTTGTCGTCGGGGAAAATGAGGATCTCCGGCGTCAGCGGGAAATGACGCAGTTGCCGCGGGATGCGGCCGTGCCCCGGCGGCTCGAGCGGACCCGGAGAGGTCAACGCCCGCGTCAATTCGTATTCGATGAACTGGATCGTTTCACGATACGAGGCGTTGGGATTCACCGGGTCGTGCATCGCGAACGTGTCGAGCGCGTAACCGTGACGCGTCGTGTGGATCTTCGCGTCGAGGATCGACAGGCCGTTGCGACCGAAGAACCCGCAAATGCGCGCGAACAGCGCTTTCTGGTCCGGCAGGTACACGAGCGCCTGCAACCCGGCGCCATCGCGCGCGAGCCGCACCTTCACGACGGGTGCTTGCCCGCTGACGCGCCAATACAGATGTCGCGCATGCCACGCGATCTCGTCGGCGGTATGGCGTTGGAAGTAGGGCGTATCGAGCTCTCGCCACAGGTCGAGCTCGGCATGCTCCGGGACCGCGTACAAGCGCAGCAGCCGATGCGCTTCCCGCTGCCGCGCGGCGATGCTGTCCTGGATCGTGCGCTCGCTCGTACCCGATGTCAGCGTCGCGCGCGCCGCGTGGAACAGGTCTTCCAGCAGCTTCGCTTTCCATGCGTTCCAGACCTTGGGACTCGTGCCGCGGATGTCGGCGACGGTGAGAAGATAAAGGGCGATCAGCCGTCGTTCGCTGCCGATCTTCGCGGCGAATGCATCGACGGCGGCCGGATCGGTGATGTCCTGCTTCTGCGCCGTCTGCGACATCGTCAGGTGCTCGGTGACAAGCCAGCCGACGAGCTCGGCATCTTCCGTCGCAAGACCGTGTTGCAGGCAGAAACGCCGCGCATCGCTCGCTCCGAGCGTCGAATGGTCGCCGCCGCGGCCCTTCGCGATGTCGTGGAAGAGCGCCGCCAGATAGAGGGCTTCCTTGCGCTCGAAGTCGGTGATCAGCCGCGAGCAGAGGGGATATTCATGCGCATGCTGCGCCTCGGTGAACCGGCGCAGGTTGCGGATCACCATCAGGATGTGCTCGTCGACCGTGTACACGTGGAACAGGTCGTGCTGCATCTGGCCGACGATCGCGCCGAACGCGGGCAGGTATTGACCGAGGATTCCGTACAGGTTCATGCGCCGCAACTCGTGCGTAAGCCCGCGGGGCTCGCGAAATATCTGCAGGAAGCGCGCGCGGTTCGCCGGATCGCGGCGGAAGGCGGCATCGACCCGGTGACGACTGCGCCATAGCGCACGGAGCGTTCGCGCCGTCATCCCGCGCAACTCCGGGTGACGTTGCAGCGTGAGGAACGCATCGAGCATCGCGCCCGGTCGCGCGTCGAAAAGTCCCTCGTCGGTGAGGTCTAGCAATTCATCGACACGCTGGAACGCAGCATCGATCGGCACCGGCGCGGTCGCCGCCGGATAGAGCCGCGCATGGAGGTTCTGGAGCAGCAGCGTATTGACCTGCCGCACCAGCTTCGCGGCGCGATAGTAGCGCTGCATCAGCTGCTCGCTCGCGCGCTTCCCGGGTGTATCGACGAATGCGAGCTCTGTCGCGAGCGCGGCCTGCAGATCGAATACCAGCCGATCCTCTCGCCGTCCGGAGAGATAGTGCAGGCGAATGCGCAGGTCGGCGATCGTGTGCTCCTGTCGCGCGATCGCGCGCGCTTCGGCCGTCGTCATCAGCCCGTTTCGCGCGAGCTCGCGCCACGAGCGGCCGAGCTGCGATGCGCGCGCGATCCAGATCACCGTTTGCAGATCGCGCAATCCGCCGGGACTTTCCTTGACGTTCGGCTCCAGGTTGTACGCGGCGTCGTGATACTTGAGATGCCGCTGCTGTTGCTCGAGTGACTTCGCGTCGTAGAACGTGCGCACGTCGAGTGCATCGTCGAACATTCGCTGGAATTCGCCGTAAAGCCGGCGGGAACCGGCGAGGTGGCGATGCTCGAGCAGGCTCGTGCGCACCGTCGCGTCGGCGGTCATTTCGACCGCGCATTCCTCGACGGTGCGCGTTGCGTGACTCAGTTCGATGCCGATGTCCCACAGCGACGTGAGCAGGCGTTCGATACCGTTCGCGCACGGGTCATCGGCCACTTCCGGCAGCAGGATAAGGATGTCGACATCCGAATGCGGAAACAGTTGACCGCGTCCGTAGCCGCCGACGGCAACGAGCGCTGCGGCCGACGGAATGGCGGCTTCCGTCCACGCATTCGTCACGACGTCATCGGTGAGCCGGGCGAGTCCGCGCAAAAGTCGCGGCGGATCGGATCGCGCGACAAATTCGTCGCGCAGCCGCTCGCGACCTTGCGCAAGCCGCGCGCGCCAATGCGCGACGCGCGGTTCGGAAGCGGGCGGGGGAGTGCCGCGTGCCCCGGCAGCGGCGACGCTCAAACGCCCCCCAC
>JALYSS010000165.1 GCA_030854685.1 Pseudomonadota bacterium
CTGGTGGGACACTTCGGGGCAAATCATCGCGATTACTGGCAACACAGCGCGACAACTGCTACATTGCAACCCGTTGATCTTGTTGCGACTGCGTGTGGCTATTGATTGCAGATTGTTGTCCGGCCGAGACTGAAAATCCTTGTGTCGGTGGTTCAATTCCGCCCTTGGCCACCAAGCATTACAGCGGTTTAGCGACTGGCGGGCGTTAAGACGAACCGACGCAACGTCAGCATCCTCGCGAACACTCGGGCTGCCAGCCGATGTGCTTGTACGGCGATACGAGTTACGTCAGGCAGCTTGGGAGATAGCGACGGCGGTGCGCTATCACGTGTCGCGGCTGGCCTCCGCCTGGAGCGGTTCGACGTATCGGGGAAGCTGCGTTCGAGCCAGCGCCGTCAGTGCCCCATCTCGACGTGCTCCCACGCCGACTTGCCGTGGTGGTGCAGCTTGTAGAAGTAATCGCGCAACGTCGCGAGTTCATTCGCGATCTGCAGCGGGAACCCCTTGCGGGTGCCGCGACGGTCCATCATCAGATCGTCGAGCAACCGGTCGCATTTCGCGGGCTCGTTCCAGACCTTGCACAGCCGATTGGCGAGGCGCGCGTAACGAAGCGCCAATTGCCCCGGTCGCACCGACTCCGGCAGCTCGGACATCCACGCGTTCGTCTCGTCACTTAGCGTCTCGGTGGCCGATTGCGATCGTTTCTCGTCCCAGTTCTCCGGTTTTTTCGGTGCGACGTAGGCGGCGGGGCCGGTTTCCTCGAGCACCTTGCGCGCATCGGTCAGAGAAACCTTCTCGAACTCAAGCGAGCCGGAATCCGCGTTACCTGGCATGGCGCTCTCCTGTCGTCGACATTGCGCCGCCGCGCCTGGTCGGCGCGCGATGGCGTTCGATGCGTTCGGCCACAGTATACCGACGCCGCGGCGTCGCGCGATTCACGGCGCGTGGCGCGGTCAATGCTGCCGCCACATCGTACTTGTCCGGTGATGCAAGTCGTATGCGCGACGTCGCGACGGTGCAGCACCGCCGACGAACGGTGTCACAGGCAAGCGACACCGTCGAGCGTCGAGGCGCCGCGGATAAAGCAAAAGACCGGGCAGCGCCCGGCCTTTTGCGTGCAGCGAGAACGGAGAGTCAGACCGCCTGGATGTTCGAAGCTTGCTTGCCCTTCGGGCCTTGCGTCACTTCGAAGCTGACCTTCTGGCCTTCCTTGAGCGTCTTGAAGCCCTGCATGTTGATCGCCGAGAAGTGTGCGAACAGATCTTCACCACCACCATCGGGAGTGATGAATCCGAAGCCCTTCGCGTCGTTGAACCACTTCACAGTTCCGGTTGCCATTTTCTGGTCATTCCTTAAGTACGAGAAATAAACGGGACGTTGCCCGGCCGATGTTTCGATCTCAAGGAAAGTACGGCGGTCGAACGACTGCGTGGCGGTCGTACAGAGCATGCCTTTACTGCTTGGAACAAAACACGGCGCACACTATACGTCGGATTTCGCGAAAAAGCGACAGCTTCCCGGCGGGCGGCGAGTTTCCCGTTGCGCCGAAAGCCGCGCCGGACGCGGGATTCGGGCTGAAGCCGCGTTCGGGTGCAGCCCCGCGTTAGGACGTTAATTCGCGGCGGACCAGCGCGGCGCCTTTCCCGAGCGCGTGCAGCTTGCTCCTCGCCGCCTGTCGGTCGAGCGGCACCATTCCGCAGTTGGTGCAGGGCAACAAACGCTCTGCCGGCACGAAGCACAAGGCCGCGCGGATCACGGCTGCGACTTCCTCCGGTGTTTCGATGCGGTCGGTGGCCACGTCGATCGCACCGATAAGCACGTCCTTTCGGCCGAGGAGCCCGATCAGGTCGATCGGGACGCGGGAATTCGCGCATTCGAGCGATACCTGATCGATGCTGGAAGCGGCGAGCAGAGGAAAGGTTTGCTCGTACTGGCGCCACTCACTGCCAAGCGTCGTCTTCCAGTCGTTGTTGGCCTTGATCCCGTAGCCATAGCAGATATGCACGGCTTTGGTGCAACTCAGTCCATTCGCGGCGCGCTCCAGCGCGGCGACGCCCCAATCGCGAACTTCGTCGAAATAGACGTTGAAGGCCGGTTCGTCGAACTGAATGACGTTGACCCCCGTGGCCGCGATCGCCCGGGCTTCCTCGTTCAGGATCTCCGCGAAGGCCCATGCAAGCTTCTCGCGGCTGCCGTAGTACGCGTCGTGCAGCGTGTCGACCATCGTCATCGGGCCCGGCAACGTGTATTTCACCTGCCGAGTCGTTTGCGAGCGGAGAAAGGCGGCGTCGTCGACGTAGATCGGATGGCGGCGCGCGACTGGGCCGACGACGACCGGGACCGCCGCATCGTAGCGATTGCGGATTCGCACTGTCTGCTTGTGCTCGAAGTCGACGCCGTCGAGGCCGTCGATGAACGTCGTGACGAAATGGCGGCGCGTCTGTTCGCCGTCGGTCACGATGTCGATTCCTGACTGCTCCTGGTCGCGGACGACGAGCCGGACGGCGTCGCGCTTGCCTTCCGCGAGCGCGTCGCCGTCGAGCTTCCAGGCGGCCCACAACGCCTCGGGCTCCGCGAGCCAGCACGGTTTGGGCAGGCTTCCGGCGATCGTCGTGCGTAGCAGCGTGCTCATTCGGTGTCTCCTCGGGTCTCGAACCGCAACCGCCCGGATTCTATGCCCTTGACGCTGGCCCATGCCGCCGCGTACCTTTCGCCGTCGCATTCGGTCGGTGTCGGAGGTGTAATTTGTTCGGCACGCGGACGATGTTGGCCTCGCGACGACTACCTCGAATGACACCTCCGACACCGATTTCGTCGCGTCCGCGATGCTCAAGATCCTGTTCGCCGATCACGACTTTCCCGACATCGATCTCGAGCGTGAACTGTTCGCGAGCGCGGGCCTTGCGCTGAAGCTTGCGCAATGCAGGAGCGAAGCGGAGGTGATCGATGCCGCGCGCGATTGCGCGGGGATCCTCCTGCAATACGCGCCGATCACCGCCGCTGTCATCGACGCGTTGCCGACGCTTGGCATCGTGAGTCGAATCGGCGCCGGCTTCGATACGGTCGACACGAACGCGTGCGAAGCGCATGGCGTCTGGGTCGCCAATTCGCCTGATTACGGCGTCGCTGAGGTCGCCACGCACGCGTTGGCGCTCGCACTCGCATCGCTGCGCAATGTCGTTCGCTATCACGACGACGTTCGCGCCGGTCGCTGGCATTACCTGTCGTCCGGGCCTTTGCGGCGCCCTTCGGAACTCACGCTGGGCATCGTCGGGCTCGGCCGGATCGGCAAGCGGATGGCGCATGTTTCACGCAACGTCGTAAAGCGCGTCGTCGCGTACGACCCGCACCTGATCGACGGCGATTTTCCCGCCTACGTCGAACGAGCGGGCTCGCTGGGAGAGCTTGCGGCGCAGTCTGATATCGTGTCGCTCCATACGCCGCTCGACGCAACGACGCGCGGCCTGATCGGTGCGCCGTTCTTCGCCGCGACGAAGCGCGGACTGACGCTTGTGAACACGTCGCGCGGTGGCGTCGTCGACAACGCCGATTTGCTCGCGGCACTCGATGCTGGAATACTGCGGGGCGCCGCGCTCGACGTGTTGGCCGAGGAGCCGGTGCCGCGCGATTCGCCGTTGCTGACCGATTCCCGCGTCATCCTGACGCCGCACGCCGCGTTTTATTCGATCGAGGCGGAGAAGGAAATGCGGCGCAAGGCGGCGCGGAACATCGTCACGTGGCACCGCACCGGGCGACCCGATTATCCGGTCGTGCATGGCACGCGAAAATGGCACGGCGCATGATGGCGACGCCAATGAAGCGGGTAAAGGAGGTGCAATGGCCGGGGTGAGCATCTGCGCCGTGCACAAGTGGTTTGGCCGGACGCAGGTGATTCGCGGCGTCGATATCGGCATCGCCGATGGCGAGTTCTGCGTGCTCGTCGGTCCTTCCGGCTGTGGCAAATCGACGCTGCTGCGGATGATCGCCGGCCTCGAGGAAATCACCGAGGGCGAGATCGCCATCGGCGGCAAGGTCGTAAACCGCGTGCGGCCGAAGGAGCGCGACATTGCGATGGTGTTCCAGAACTACGCGCTCTATCCGCACATGACGGTGCGCAACAACATGTCGTTCGCGCTGAAGCTCGCAAAGTTCGCCAATGCAGACATCGAGCAGCGCGTCGCGCATGCCGCCGGCATTCTCGGGCTCGCACCGTACCTCGATCGATTTCCGCGGCAATTATCCGGCGGCCAGCGGCAGCGCGTCGCGATGGGGCGGGCGATCGTCCGCGACCCGCAGGTGTTTCTTTTCGACGAGCCGCTGTCGAACCTCGACGCGAAGCTGCGCGTGCAAATGCGCACGGAGATCAAGGAATTGCACCAGCTCCTCAAGACGACGTCGATCTATGTCACGCACGACCAGATCGAGGCGATGACGATGGCGGATCGCATCGTCGTCATGCGTGACGGCATCGTAGAGCAATCGGGCAATCCGCTCGAGCTCTACGACACGCCGGTCAACACGTTCGTCGCCGGATTCATCGGCTCGCCGGCGATGAATTTCGTGCCGGGGATCGCGCGAACCCATGGCGGTTCGCCGGCAGTCGAGTTCGACGGCGGCGTGCGGCTGCCGATGCCGCTGACGGCGCGGCCGTCCGACGGCCAGGCGGTACTCTACGGCATGCGCCCCGAGCATTGCACGCTGGCGGGCAGCGACGGATTGCCCGCGGAAGTCGTCGTCGTCGAGCCCACCGGCGCCGACACGCAGCTCTTCTGCCGCTTCAACGGACAGGAGGTCACATCGCTCGTCCGCGACCGCGTGGATTGCCGCGCCGGCGATCGCGTCGGCCTCGTGCCGGACCTTTCGCGCGCGCATTTGTTCGACGCAGCAAGCGGCGCGCGGCTCGCTGCGTGACGCATGGTGAAACCCGAGCGCCATAACCTGTATTCCGCATCACACCGAGGAGGAGAGAGCCGTGAGTGAAATCAAGCGTCGCAAGTTTCTGCAGACATCGGCAGGATTGGCCGCAGGTGCCGCGGTCGGTCCCATGATCTGGATCAAGGATGCCAACGCGCAGCAGTGGAAGAGCTCGCCCGAAAAAGGCGCGAAGCTCCGTGTGCTGCGCTGGAGCC
>JALYSS010000016.1 GCA_030854685.1 Pseudomonadota bacterium
TGGCGAAACTGCGGCGCCACGTCTTCGTCGATGATCCGGTGCGAGGTGACGTCGGTCAGCACGCCTTCGAGGCCATAGCCCACTTCGATGCGCATCTTGTGATCGTCCTTCGCGACGACGAAGAGCGCGCCGTTGTCCTGGCCCTTGCGCCCGATCTTCCATGCCTCCGCGACGCGGATCGAATACGACTCGATCGGCTCCGGCTTTGTCGACGGGACCATCAGGACGACGAGCTGATTGCCGGTGCGCTGCTCCCAGTCGGCGAGCTTCGCCTCGAGCGACTGCTTGTCCGCCGCGGACAGCGTATTCGTTTCATCGGTGACGCGAGCCGTGAGCTTCGGAATGGACACCAAGCCGTCGGGGCCCGTTTGCCCTGGCTTGTCTTGCGCAAACACGACGCACGCGACGAACAGCATGACGAGCGCGAGCGCGGCGGCGCACGCGTCGCGCAGGCGCGATGGCGATTGCAGTCTGAGCGATGCCGTCATGGCCGGCCGAGGTGCGCTTCCGGCCACCTGCCGAAGGTGGCCGGATCGCGGATCGATAACTTCAGGACTTCGGCGCCGGAACGGGTGCAGGGCTGGTTCCCGGCGATGGCACGGGCGTCGTTCCCTGCACCGGCGCAGGCACGATCGGCGCAGACGGCGCCGACCCCTTGCCGAAATCGACCTTCGGCGGCGCGCTCACCGCGCCCTCGTCGGCAACGGTGAAATTCGGCTTGATGTTCATCTTGAAGATCATTGCCGTCAGGTTCGTCGGGAACTGGCGCACGGTGCTGTTGAATTCCTGCACCGACTTGATGTAGCGGTTGCGCGCGACGGCGATGCGGTTTTCGGTCCCCTCGAGCTGCGACTGCAGGTCGCGGAATAGCGCATCGGATTTGAGCAGCGGGTAATTCTCGGAAACCACGAGGAGCCGCGATAGCGCGCCCTGCAACTGGTTCTGCGCCTGGATGAATTTCTGGAACGCCGCGGGATCGTTGATCAGTTCGGGCGTGGCCCTGATCGACCCGACGCTCGCGCGCGCGTTCGTCACCTCGGTCAGGACCTGCTGCTCCTGCTGCGCGTAGCCCTTGACCGTGCTGACGAGATTCGGCACCAGATCCGCGCGCCGCTGGTACTGGTTCACGACCTCGGACCATGCCGCCTTGACTCCTTCGTCCTGCTTCTGCAGGTCGTTGTAGCCGCACCCTCCGAGCGCCATCGCCATTACGGCTGCCAGCACAATGCCCAGCGTTCGAAACATGGTCTCCTCCGATCACGAATGGGTCGAATCGCCCGCCGACGGGAATATGCGGCCTGTCCGCAGCGCGCGCAAGCAATTTCGGAACGCGCGCCTATCCGGTACCCGTTGCCAATTCACGCAAGGTGCGGCGCGCGAACAGCAGGTCCTCCCAGGCCTTCGCCTTGTCGGCCGGACTGCGCAGCAGGTAGGCCGGATGGTACGTGACGATCAGCGGTGTCCCGCGGTAGCGGTGCACGCGACGGCGCAGACTCGCCACCGATGCATCGACATCGAGCAGCACGCAGGCCGCGCTCTTGCCCAGCGCGACAATCAGCCGTGGCGCGACGAGCTCGATCTGCCGGTCGAGATATGGACGACACGCCGCGGCTTCGAGCCGGTCGGGCGTGCGGTTGTTCGGCGGCCGGCATTTGAGCACGTTCGCGATGAACACGTCGACGCCGCGCGATAGTCGGAGCGCCGCGAGCATGTTGTCGAGCAGCTGCCCGGCGGCACCGACGAAGGGCTCGCCCTGCGCATCCTCGTCGGCACCCGGCGCCTCGCCGACGAACATCCACTGCGCGTTGACGGATCCTGCGCCGGGCACGGTCCGGCTTCGCGTCGTGCACAGCACACACGCACGGCATCCGGCAATGTCTTCGACGAGCGCATCGAATGCGAGCGACGCGATGCGGGCGCAGCGCTCGTCGAGCCGCGTGCCCATCGGCTCACGCACGCTGGTGGGCTCGGTCAGCGGCACGGCGATGGTTCGATCGGCCGGCGCCAACGCGTCATCCCACGGAGTCCGCCGCAATCGCCAGACGGGTGCGAGCCCGAGTTCGCGCAATACCTCGTCGCGAGTGACCATCAGTGACTCGGTGTCCGCGGCAGCAGGCGCAGGTCGCAGCGCATCACCAGGGCATCTTCGCGGATCTCGTCCCGCTTCGACGGCGGGTAGTACTCGACGCGGCGCGCCACCGACGTAAATCCGGTGGCGTGGTAGAGCGCGATCGCGCCAATATTCGCGACCCGCACTTCGAGAAAAAGCTGCTCGGCGCCGAGCCGCCTCGCGTCGTCGACGAACTGCATCAGCAGCGCGCGGCCAAGTCCCGCACGGCGCGCCTCGGGCACCACCGAAAGGTTCAACAGTTGCGCCTCACCGGGACCCAGCATCAGCACACCGTACGCGACGATGCGGTCGGCACGAACGCCGACGCGCGCCGAGTAACCGGCCGCGAGCGCGTCGCGAAAATTGCGCTCGCTCCACGGAGCCGCATGGATGCGCGCTTCGAGTGCGGCGACGACCGGCAGATCGTGCGCAGCAAGCGGACGCCAGCGCACGGGGACCAGCGGAGTCGGCTTGGGAAGCGAGGCCATTGCGTTGGCTCCGTCAGAGTCGAATGCCCGCGGCGCGCTCGGCGCTCGTCAACGCGACGCGGTGCCGAACGTAGAGCGGCTGCGCCTGCTCGGCAGGGACGCCTTCGCCGGCAAGCATCAGCGGCCACGCCCATTCGGCGACCGATTGCGCGTCCGGAATGATCGATGGGTCGCAACCGGCAAGCGCCAGGCGTGATGCGAGCTCCGGATAGGCGGCGAAGCCATCGCCGGCGCCATGCCAGCCGTCCGACGACTCCTGATCGATGTCGTCCGGCAGCGCCTGACCGATGTCGTCCGGCTTGCACGCCGCGGGCTCGCGCGCGAGCGTCCACCCGCCGCCGTCTCGCAGGTACGCCGCCACATATACTTCGCGCATGCGGGCATCGAGGCACGCCACGATGCGCGGCACGCCATGTGCGCGCCATGCGGACTGCGCGATCGCGCCCAGCGTGGGCACGCCGAATACCGGCAAGTCGGCTCCGAACGCGAGCCCCTGCGCGACACCGCAGGCGATGCGCACGCCGGTAAAGGATCCGGGCCCCGCCCCGAACGCGATGCCGTCGAGCCGCGCGAGCGACGCGCCGGATTGCGCAAGGATTTCACCGACCGCCGGCAAGATCCGCTCGGACGACGCGTTGCCGATACGCTCGCGCACCGCGATCGCTCCCTGTCCGTCGAACAGCGCCACCGACAGCCATTCGGTGGAGGTATCGAGCGCAAGGATTTGCATGCTTCGCATTTTACCGATGTCGCGCACGTTGCGGCGCGTACAATCCGCGCCTCGCGACATGACCGAACTCACGATCGAATCGCTGGATCAGGAAGGCCGCGGCATCGCGCACGCCGACGGCAAGGTCGTGTTCGTTGAAGGCGCGCTGCCGGGCGAGCGTGTCAGCGCCGAAATCGTCAAGCGCAAGCCGAGCTACGACATCGCACGTGCCGTCGCGATCCATCGAGCGAATTCCTCCCGCGTCATGCCGCGCTGCCCACATTTCGGCGTCTGCGGCGGCTGCACGTTGCAGCACGCGGACGAAGCACTGCAGATCGCCGCGAAGCAGCGCGCGCTCGAAGAGACGCTGACGCGAATCGGGCGCGTGCGGCCCGATACGCTGCTCCCGGCGATCGCGGGGCCCGCCTGGGGCTACCGCTATCGCGCGCGCTTGTCCGTGCGCGACGTGCCAAAGAAGGGCGGAGTCCTGATCGGCTTTCACGAACGCAAGTCGAGCTACGTCGCCGACATGCGCGAATGCCACGTCATTCCGCCGAAGATCTCGCGCCTGCTGCCCGCGCTGCGCGCGCTGGTCGCATCGCTGTCGATTCGCACGCGGCTGCCGCAGATCGAGCTGGCGGTTGGCGAGCGTCTCGCGCCGCGGACAATTGCGGCGGATATCGATGCCGCCGGCGAACGGCTCGTCTACGCGCTCGTCCTGCGGATTCTCGAACCGCTGTCGGTTTCCGACCAAGCCAAGGTCGTCGCGTTCGCCGACGCGCACGGCGTCGAATTCTGGTTGCAAACGGGCGGCCCGGACACCGTCGTCCCGTTCCATCCGCCGGGTGCCACGCTCGCCTACACGCTGCCGGAATTCGACATTGCGTTGCCATTTGCGCCCACCGATTTCACGCAGGTGAATTCGGCAATCAATCGCGTCCTGGTGCGCCGTACGTTGCAACTCCTCGATCCGCAGCCCGGCGAGCGCGCTGGAGATTTCTTCTGCGGCCTCGGCAACTTCACGCTTCCGATCGCACGGTGCGGTTCGCGTGCGATTGGCGTCGACGGCAGCAAGTCGCTCGTCGCGCGGGCAACCG
>JALYSS010000038.1 GCA_030854685.1 Pseudomonadota bacterium
CGTGCGGCCCGACGACGAGGTCGTGCTGATATCGACCGGCGGCGTGCTGATCCGGATGGGCGTGAAGTCGATCCGCGAAATGAGCCGCTCGACGCAGGGTGTCACGCTGATCAACCTGGACCAGGGCTAGAAGCTGGCCGGGCTGGAAAGGGTCGTCGAGCGCGACGACGAGGAAGTCGAGTGACGAGCGTCGCGGCAATTCCCCTCACCGGCGGCTTCGCCGCACCCGCGCCCGTGCGCGGGAGAGGGTCGGAGTGAGGGTGCTCGCATGACCAATCGCGTGTGGAATTTCAGCGCCGGACCCGCTGCGATGCCGGAGCCCGTGCTGCAGCGTGCGCAGGCCGAACTGCTCGACTGGCACGGAAGTGGAATGTCCGTGATGGAAATGAGCCACCGCGGCGCCGACTTCGGATCGATCATGACGAAGGCGGAGGCGGACCTGCGAATGCTGCTCGCGATGCCGTCGAACTATCGCGTACTGTTCCTGCAAGGCGGAGCGCTCGCGCAGAATGCCGCGGTACCGCTCAATCTGCTGCCGGTCGACGGCATCGCCGATTACGTCGACACCGGTCACTGGGCGCAGAAGTCGATCGCCGAAGCGCGCAAATACGGACGCGTCAACGTCGCCGCGTCAAGCGCCGATGCGCAGTACACCAGCGTTCCTCCGCAGACAACGTGGCAGCTGTCGCCGGCTGCGAGTTACGTCCACGTGACGACGAACGAGACGATCGGCGGCGTCGAATACTTCTTTATCCCCGCCACCGGGAACGTGCCGCTCGTTGCCGACGCATCGTCGCACCTGCTGTCACGGCCATTCGACGTCGCGAAGTTCGGCGTGATCTACGCCGGCGCACAGAAGAACATCGGTCCTGCGGGCCTGACGCTCGTCATCGTCCGCGAGGATCTGCTCGGCCGCGCGCGGCGCGAGTGTCCGAGCGTATTCGACTATGCCGTGCAGGCAAAGGCCGACTCGATGTTCAACACGCCGGCGACCTTTGCGATTTACCTCGCCGGGCTGACATTCGAGTGGCTGCAGGCCAAGGGCGGACTCGCGGCGATCGAACGTGCGAACCTCGCGAAGGCCGATGCGCTGTACGCGGAGATCGATCGCACGGGCTTTTACCGCAATCCGGTGCGACAATCGGATCGCTCACGGATGAACGTGCCTTTTTTCCTGCGGGACGACCGCTTGAACGCGTCGTTTCTCGAAGGCGCGGCGGCGCACGGGCTTACGCACTTGAAGGGCCACCGCGCAGTCGGCGGTATGCGCGCCTCGATCTATAACGCGATGCCGCTCGCCGGCGTGCTGGCCCTCACGGAATGGATGCGTGAATTCGAGCGAGCACATGGCTGACGTCGGGGCAATCGACAGCGGCGACAACGAACTCGATGCGCGCCTGCGTGTCCATCGGGATGCGATCGATGCGCTCGATCGGGAGATCCTCTCGCGCCTGAACCAGCGCGCGATGCACGCCAAGGCGATCGGCGGGTTCAAGGCCGGCACCAGCGGTGCTGCGTATCGGCCCGATCGCGAGGCGCAGGTGCTCGCGCAACTCTGCGAACAAAACGCCGGACCGCTCTCCGATACCGCGATCATCGGCGTTTTCCGCCAGGTGATGTCGGCATGCCTGGCACTCGAGCAGAAGCTCCGCATTGCCTACCTAGGTCCGGCGGGGACGTTCAGTCATGCCGCGGTCGCGCGGCAGTTCGGGCCGTTCGTCGAGGCGATCCCGTGCGCGACGATCGACGAAATCTTTCGCGCGGGCGAAGTCGGGCACGCGGACTATGTCGTCGTCCCCGTCGAGAATTCCACCGAAGGTGCGGTCGGCCGCACGCTCGACCGGATGGTCACGACCGACCTTTCGATCTCCGGCGAAATCAAGCTGCGCGTGCAGCAGAACCTGCTGTCGAATGCATCGGCGCTCGATCGCGTCACCAAGGTGTACTCGCATGCGCAGTCACTCGCCCAATGCGCACAGTGGCTCGCGCGGCACTTGCCCGGCGCATCGCGCGTTCCGGTATCGAGCAACGCCGAGGCCGCACGCCTCGCCGCGCTGGAAAACGAGGCGGCAGCCATCGCGGGCGAGATCGCGGCATCGATCTATGGTCTCGCGGTGCTGGCCGCGCACATCGAAGACGAACCGAACAATACGACCCGGTTCTGGGTGCTCGGGCGCCAGACCGTACCGCCGTCCGGCCGCGACGAAACGTCGCTCGTGATGTCCGCAGCCAACCGCCCCGGCGCCATGCACGCGCTGCTGGAGCCGTTCGCGCGACACGGCGTGTCGATGTCCCGCATCGAGTCGCGACCCGCGCGCACCGGGTTGTGGGAATACCTGTTCTTTGTCGACGTCGTCGGACATCGCGACGATCCGAACGTCAAGGCGGCGCTCGCCGAGTTAGCCGGCAAGGCGCCGCTTCTCAAGCTGCTCGGATCCTATCCGGCCGATCTCATATGACATTTACGCCAAAGCCCGGCAGTGCCGCCGAGCGTGCGCCCGAATACGTTCGCGCGATCGCGCCCTACATCGGCGGCAAGCCGATCGAAGAGGTCGCTCGGGAGCTGAATCTTGATCCAGCGACGATCATCAAGCTTGCGTCGAACGAAAATCCGCGCGGCCCCAGTCGAAACGCGCTGGCCGCGATTACCGCGGCGGCTGCCGATCTCACGCGCTATCCGGATAGCAACGCTTTTGCATTGAAGGCAGCGTTATCGTCACGTCTCGACGTGCGGCCCGGACAGATCGTGCTCGGCAACGGCAGCAACGACGTGCTCGAACTTGTGACGCAGGCGTTCCTGCGACCCGGCGACGATGCCGTGTATTCGCAATACGGATTCATCGTCTATCCGCTCGCGACGAAGGCGCGTGGCGCACTTGCCATCGAAGTGCCGGCGAAGGCGCATGGACACGATCTGGAGGCGATGCGTGCGGCGATTACGCCGCGCACGCGGGTCGTGTTCATCGCCAATCCGAACAATCCGACGGGAACCTGGCATGCGCGTGACGCCGTCGAGTCGTTCATCGCGAGCGTCCCGCCCGACGTGATTGTCGTTCTCGACGAGGCGTACAACGAATTTCTGGATCCATCCGAGCAGGCGAACTCCACGACCTGGATTTCGCGGTATCCGAATCTCATCGTGTCGCACACGTTCTCGAAGGCGCATGGGCTCGCCGCGCTGCGGATCGGCTACGGTGTGATGGACACGGCCGTTGCGGATTTGCTCAATCGCGTGCGGCAGCCGTTCAATGTGAATTCGCTCGCGCAGGCGGCCGCGCTGGCGGCGCTCGAGGACCTGCAATACGTCGAGGAAAGCCGTCGTCTGAACCGGGAAGGCATGCGGCAGCTGGAAGCCGGTTTGCGGGCGCAGTCGGTGCGCTTCCTTCCATCGCACGGCAACTTCATCCTCATCGCGGTTGGCGACGCGCCGGCGATCGATCAGGCGTTGCTCCGGCAGGGGGTGATCGTGCGTCCCGTTGCGAATTACGGCTTGCCCACGTCGCTTCGGGTGACGGTCGGCACGCCGACCGAAAATGATCGTTTCCTTGCGGCACTCGCGACGGCGCGAGAATCTCATGACACCGGCAGGGCCCGTGCGCATTGAAAAGCTCGTCGTCATCGGCGTCGGACTGATCGGCGCATCGTGCGCGCTCGCGCTGCGAGCAGCGGGCGCGGTAGGCCAGGTCGTCGGCGTGGGGCGGTCGCAGCCGAATCTCGACCGTGCGCTTGCACGAGGCGTGGTCGACCGCGCGATGATGCTCGGCGAAGACTGGACGCGCGAGGTGACCGATTCCGATTTCGTGCTGCTGGCCATACCTGTCGCGCAATACCGGGAGGTGTTGACAGCGCTCGCCCCGGCGCTCGGGCCTCGCGCCGTCGTCACCGACGCCGGCAGCACCAAGCAGGACGTCGTGCTCGCCGCGCGGGAGATCCTGAACGATCACCTGCCGCAATTCGTGCCGGGACATCCAATTGCCGGCAACGAGCGTTCCGGCGCGGATGCGGGCGATGCGTCGCTTTATGTCGGCCGCCAGGTCATCCTGACGCCGCTGCCCGAAACCTCGCCCGCTGCGCTGGCGCGCGTGGAAGAGTTCTGGACCGCGTGCGGTGCGCGCGTGGAGCGCCTCGATGCGGCGCGGCATGATCGAATTCTTGCGGCGGTGTCCCATTTGCCGCACCTGCTGGCGTTCACGCTGGTCGCGGAAGTAGCCTCCCGCCAGGACAGCGCCGAATACCTGGGCAACGCCGGCAGCGGATTCCGTGATTTCACCCGGATTGCCGCCAGTTCGCCGGAAATGTGGCGCGACGTGGCACTCGCCAATCGCGATGCGCTGCTGACCGAGCTGGCCGCGTATCGCAACGCGCTCGACGCGCTCGCGCTGTCCATCGAGCACGGCGATCGCGCGGCGCTCGACACGATGCTTGGCCGCGCGGCGGAAACGCGCCGCCGCTGGGGCGAAACGGCTGCCGGCGTCGGCACGAGCGCCGCAATGTAAGGCACGGCCACCCATGAGTGCCGCAGGGCCGCCCCAAGGCGCGAA
>JALYSS010000047.1 GCA_030854685.1 Pseudomonadota bacterium
GTTCGGCGATCCATGACGGCGGGCGTTTCCCCGCGCCGACGTCAACGAGTGCCCCGATGACGTTACGTACCATGTGATGCAGGTACGCGTCGGCGCTTAGATCGAAGCGGATCATTGCACCGGAACGCGTGACGGACAGGCGCGAGATCGTCTTCACCGGTGATTTCGCCTGGCATCCGGCGGCGCGAAACGACGAGAAGTCGTGCCGCCCGACCAAATGCCGCGCGGCCTCGTGCATCGCCGGTGCATCGAGCGGCGCGTGGTGCCAGCCGACACGGCCCCTGGCGAGACCCGGGCGCTCCGGCCGATTCAGCAGCAGGTACGTGTAGTGGCGCGCGACGGCCGCGAAGCGCGCGTGGAAGTCGGTGGGAACGCCCACGCACCAGAGCACCGCTGCCGAGCGCGGCAGATGCGCATTCACCCCACGCACCCACGCAGATTGCGGCCGCGCAACGGGTGCGTCGAAGTGCACGATCTGCGACGTCGCATGCACACCGGCGTCCGTGCGTCCGGCGGCGGCAATGCGTATCGGGCTTCCCGCGATCGCACCGAGCGCGCGCTCGAGCGCATCCTGCACGCTGCACGCTGAGGGCTGCGACTGGAAGCCGCAGAAGCCCCGGCCGTCGTATTCGAGTGCCAAAGCGTGGCGCATCTCGTATCTGTTCTCGGCGGATGAGGGCAAAGCCAACCGCGCGGAGGAGCTGGTTGCGAGCGGCGGACAGATCAGCGTGCAGGTATTGAATGAGCTGGCCAACGTCGCGCGTCGCAAGCTCGGATTCTCCTGGCCCGAGGTGATCGACATCACGACGCAGGCGGGGGGTCATGTGTCCCGTGACCATACTTACCATCGAAACGCATGCGCGGATTGGAGACTGCCCGGCGTTACGGGCTGGTATATGACGCGATGATCGTGGCTGCAGCGCTATTGTCAGGAGGCGCGACGCTTTTCACGGAGAACATGCAGGACGGTCAAATCATCGACGGTCAGCTCACCATGCGAAATCCGTTCAGGTCGAGCTGAAGCCGGTTGCCCACGCTCGGCTCGGAACCAGGCGACCCTGGGTTCGGGGGGCAGCGCAGCGGCCGTATTGGCCAATGCGGCCGCAAGCGCGGGGTCACACCAGCTTCGCGAGCAGCGACTGCGCCTCGGACTTCTGCTGCTCGTCGCCCTCGTGCAGGACTTCCTGGAGTATTTCGCGCGCGCCGTCGACATCGCCCATTTCCTGGTACGCCTTCGCGAGATCGAGCTTCGTCGCGGCATCGTGCCACTGCCCGTCGAGCACGGACGGCGTCGGATCGTCGAGTGCCGGACGCTCCGGATGGAACGACAGGTCGAGCTTGTCGAGATCGAGTGGCGCTGCCGGATGAGCGAGTGGTGCCGATGCCGCAGCAAGAGAGGCTTCGGATTTCGCGTCCGGTCGCTTGAACGGCGCCGGACGATCCGCGTCGTCCAGATGAAAATCGAGGTCGAAGCGCGGTTGCCCGGCGGGCGTATCGACGCGCGTCGTCAGCTCGTTCGCGGCATCCGCGAAATGCGGTGTGCCGGACGCGACTCCGTCTTCAAAATTCGACTTTCCTGTGGAGAGCGCGCCCGCGAGCGCGGCCGACGCCGACGCGGTGGAGCCCGCAGTCGCGATCCTGGCGCTTTGCGTGGCCGCGGCGACAGCGGCAACGGGTGTGCTCGAACTGCGTGCCAGCGCATCCTCGGCGCCGGCGAGGATGTCGGCCGGCGATTTGGCGCTCACCGTCGCGTCCGGCGCGATCGAGATGTCGCCGTCGTTGAAGGCGGGTGCTGCGTGCAGCGGTGAACGCGGCGGCGTTGCGGTCGCCAACGTTGCTGCGGGTACTGCTGCGACCGGTGCGACGGGCGCTACCGGTTGTGGCGCGGTCGCCGCGTCCTGGAACATCGGATTGCTCGGATCGAGCTGCCGGCCGAGCGTAACGGCCTTGTGCCAGACGTCCCCCTGGCCATGGCTCACGGCGAAGAGCTCCGATGCGACCGTCTCGAACGCCTGCGGCTTGTTGTGCTGCGAATGGATCTCGAGCAGCTTGAGATAGATCTCCTGGCGCTGCGGATCTTTCTTCAGCGCGTCCTTCAGGATTTCCTCGGCTTGCGCGTCGCGGCCGTACGCAAGATAAACCTCGGCTTCGGCAATCGGGTCGACCTCGTCCGTGTCGATGTTGCCGAGACCTTCGCGGCTGAAATCGCTGGCGAGCGAGTTTTCGCCGGTGTTGACTACCCCGCCGCCGGTGGACCCGAAGACGGTATTGGTCTTGATGTCGGTCCCGGAGATGATGCTGTCCTCGAACTTCGTGCCCTTGCGGCGGCGCGCGGCGATGAATCCGGCGATGCCGGCGAGGATGGCGAGCGCGGCCGCGCCGAGCGCCCAGTTAGGCGTGCTCGAGAAAAGGTCGGCAAAGAAACCCGGCGGTTCGGCCTTCGGTGCCGGCGCCGCTTTCGGAGCGGGCGCCTTGGCCGGCGGCGTCGTTTCCGCCGGAGTTGCAGCGGGCTTCGTTTCGGATGCGGCAGGTGCGGACGTCGAAGTCGTTGCCGGAGCGATCGCCGCCGTCGCTGCGACCGATGAAGCCGTCGTACCGCTCGTTGCCGGCGCTGTGCCACCCTTCGCCGTTTCGGCTTGCGCCTGCAACTGTGCGAGCGTCTGGTTCTTGAGCTCGACCGCGCGCTGCATTTCAGCGATCGTCTTTTCGAGCGCCGCGATACGCGACTGCGCGTCTTTCAACTGCTGATCGCGCGCGATGGCGTCCTCGGCGGCGGCCCCGCTCTTGCCGGTGCCCGCCTCGCGCGAAACCTGGAGCTTGTCCGATCCTGGCGCCGCTGCCGGCGTCCGGTCCTCGACTGCCGCGCCGATCCGTCCGCTGGACTCGCGCGTTCCGCCGCCCGCAGCGGCAGGCGCCGCCGCGGCCACGCGATCGCGGTACGTCCGCCAATCCGAGGCCTGTATCCGCACGATTTTCGTAGCGTCCGGCGCCGCCGCTGCCCGGGTGTCCGCTGCGCTCGGGATGTCGAGAATTGCGCCCGCGCGCAACCGATTCATGTTGGCGCCTTCGAAGGCGGCCTGGTTGCGACTGAAGAGCGCAGCCAGCATCTGGTCGAGGGTGGCGTCGGCGGGCTTGTACTGCGTCGCGATTCTTTGCAGCGTGTCACCGCGCCGGACCGAGTACTGCTCCCCGCTCGCTCCCGCTGAAGCCCCGCTGGCGGTCGTTCCGCTCGACGCGGTCGCCGACGGCGCTCGCTGTGCGGGTGCGGCACTGGTGCGAGCCGGCGTGCCGGCGCGCGTAGGCGTCACCGGCTCAGTCGCGGCCGCCATCGGCATTCCCGGCGGATCGAGCAGGAACGTATATTCGCGCACGACCCGGCCCGAGGCCCAGTCGATCTCGACGAGAAGATCGAGGAACGGCTCCTGCACCGAAACCGGCGACGTAACTTTCAAATACGGTGCTCCACCCGCGCTTTCGAGCGAGACCCGGGCGCGCGACAGCGTTCCCTGGTAGGTGAGATTGTTCTGGCGATAGAGGCTCGGATCGGCGATCCTGGCGCGTAGCGAATCGAGATCCTCCTTGGTCGCTGACGTGAGCTCGATGCGGGCGGACAGCGGTTGCCCGAGCGCCGAGTCGACGGTGAGCTTGCCGAGGCCAAGCGCAAGGGCGTGGCCGTGGAAAGCCAGCGCGCCTGCCACGAGGCTGTATCTGAAGATGGGTTTTGCGCGCATGCCGACCTCGTTGGACAGGCTGTTTAGCTCGGACTAACTTAACATCATGCAATTAGCGGTGCAAGCTAAACCACGGTATTAGATAGAGTTTTCAGGAAAGCGCACCTCGGCGCGCAACACGGCTTCATGCCGATGTGTTAGCTCGGCGCAAGCTGTAGCGATGAACAGCGCGAGACCCCCTAGCTATGGTAGCGCGGCGACTCGGCATCCGAGTGTTGCATTCATACGCACGGGCCTGCCTCAGACGGGACGAAAGCGCCAGGCGGCGCAGCCCGTCTGCATAAACTTGTCGGAAATCGTGCACAGCGACCGTATCCGCCCGGCTCGCGGCCAATCGTCAAGCCGCAGTCGTTTGGCATGCCCGAGGCCGGGAAGCGCGCGCGATACCCGAAACGCGGTCGGACGCGTCAGGCCGGCACTCGCGTTGGCTGCAATATCCGCAGCATCCGCCGCAGCGGCTCCGCGGCGCCCCACAGCAACTGGTCGCCGCACGTGAACGCGCCGACGTATTCCGGACCCATGGCGAGCTTGCGGAGCCGGCCGACCGGAATGTCGAGCCGACCGGTGACCGCCGCCGGTGTGAGACTGCGAATGCTCGCGTCGCGGTTATTCGGAATCACGCGCATCCATTCGTGCGCGCCTGCAAGCAGATGCTCGATTTCAGCCAGCGGGACGTCGCGCGTGAGCTTGATCGTCAGCGCCTGCGAATGGCAGCGCATCGCGCCGACACGCACGCAAATCGATTCGACCGGAATCGCGTCGCTCCCCCGGCCCAGGATCTTGTTCGATTCGGCGCCGCCCTTCCATTCCTCGCGGCTCATGCCGTTGCCGAGGTCACTGTCGATCCACGGGATGAGACTGCCGGCGAGCGGCACGCCGAAATGCTCGGTGGGAAAGCGCTCGTCGCGCAGGATGCCCGCGACTTCGCGATCGATGTCGAGAATCGATGACGCCGGGTCGTCGAGGAGCGCCTTGGCGGCCAGATGCGCTTCGCCCATTTGCTGCAGCAGCTCGCGCATGTTCTGCGCGCCCGCGCCCGACGCAGCCTGGTACGTCATGCACGTCATCCACTCGACGAGATCGTGCTGGAGCAATCCCGCGAGGGCCATCAGCATCAGGCTCACCGTGCAATTCCCGCCGATGAAGTTACGCGTACCGTCGGCAAGCGCTCGATCGATGACCGCCCGGTTGACGGGATCGAGGACGATCACCGCGTCGTCGCGCATGCGCAGCGTCGACGCGGCGTCGATCCAATAGCCGTCGAATCCCGCCCCGCGCAGCCGCGGGTACATGGCGCTCGTCCAGTCACCGCCCTGGCAGGTGACAATCGCATCGAGACCCCGGAAGGCGTCCGGCGCATTCGCATCGCGCAGCGAACCGCCAGGACGCCCTATGCGCGGCGCCTTGCCGCCAGCGCTCGACGTCGAGAAGAACACGGGTTCGATCGTCTCGAAGTCGCGCTCCTCCAGCATCCGCTGCATCAGCACCGATCCGACCATTCCGCGCCAGCCGACGAATCCAACTTGCATGACGACCTCGCCTATCTCCTCAAGTTCTCAATGCGTCCGCAATGCGGCCACGACCGCATCGCCCATCGCCTGCGTTCCGACGACGGCATCGCCTTCGACCGCGATGTCCGCCGTGCGCAAGCCCCTGCGGAGCGCAGCACGAACCGCGGCCTCGATGCGCTCGGCGACGTCGGCGCGGGAGAAAGTGTGCCGAAACATCATCGCGACCGACAGGATCATCGCGAGCGGATTCGCGCGATCCCGGCCGGCGATGTCGGGTGCTGCGCCGTGGATCGGCTCATAGAGGCCTTTGCCGTTCGCGTCGAGCGAAGCGGACGGCAGCATGCCGATCGAGCCCGCCAGCATCGATGCCTCGTCGGAAAGGATATCGCCGAACAGGTTGCCCGTGACAATGACGTCGAAGCTCCGCGGGCTTCGCACGAGTTGCATCGCGGCATTGTCGACGTACATGTGCGTGAGCGCCACGTCGGAATAGTCGGCGGCGACTTCGTTCACCACTTCGCGCCAGAGAATCGACGTGTCGAGCACGTTGGCCTTGTCGACCGAGACGAGCTTGCGCCCGCGCTTTCGCGCCGTCTCGAAGCCGACGCGCGCGATACGCGCGATCTCGCTTTCCGCATAGCGCATCGTGTCGAAGCCCTCGCGCTCGCCGGCGTCGTTCGTGCGGCGCCCGCGTGGCTCGCCGAAGTAGATGTCGCCGGTCAGCTCGCGGACGATGATGAGATCGAGGCCGGCAACGACGTCCGGCTTCAGGGTCGACGACGCGGCAAGCTCGGGATAAAGCAGCGCCGGCCTCAGGTTCGCGAACAACGCCAGCGCCTTGCGAATGCCGAGGATGCCCTGCTCCGGGCGCAACTCGCGCGGGAGCGCGTCGTACTTCGATCCGCCGACCGCACCGAGCAGCACGGCGTCGGCGGCCTGCGCGAGTTCGAGCGTCGACGGCGGCAACGGGTGACCCGCGCTCTCGTAGCCGGCGCCGCCGATCGCCCCGCGAGCCTTTTCGATCGGCAGGCCATCGCTGGCGAGCACGTCGAGCACGCGATCGGCTTCGCGCACGATTTCGGGGCCGATGCCGTCGCCGGGCAGGATGGCGATTTTCATGGGGTCAGACTCGACTTTCCGCATCTGGCGACGACTGCGTTTGCTTCCGCCGGAAAGTCGAGTCTCACCCTGCTTTCACCACTTTCAAGCGGCGCTACAGCCAGGGTTGCTCGCGCAGGTGCCGGGCCTCGAATGCGCGGATCTCGTCGGCGTGTTGCAATGTAAGACCTATGTCGTCCCAGCCGTTCAGGAGGCAGCGCTTGCGAAACGGATCGACGTCGAAAGCGAACGAGAGCGAGCCGTCTGCATTGCGCACGGTCTGTTGTTCGAGATCGATCGTCAACGGGTAGCCGGGAAACGCCGCAACATCCGCAAACAGCCGGTCGACGCTCGCGTCCCCCAGCACGACCGGCAACAGGCCGTTCTTGAAGCAGTTGTTGAAGAAGATGTCGGCGTACGACGGCGCGATCAGCGCGCGAAAGCCGTAGTCGGCGAGCGCCCACGGCGCGTGCTCGCGCGAGCTGCCGCAGCCGAAGTTGCGACGCGCGAGCAGGATCGACGCGCCTCGATAGCGCGGCTGGTTGAGCACGAAGTCGGGGTTCGGATGGCGTGTCGACGTCATCCCCGGCTCGCCGTGATCGGTATAGCGCCACGCGTCGAACAGGTTGACGCCGAAACCCGAGCGCCTGATCGATTTCAGGAACTGCTTGGGGATGATCGCATCGGTGTCGACGTTGGCACGGTCGAGCGGAGCGACGATCCCTGAATGAACGTTGAAAGGTTGCATTGAAGTGACCGGCTTCGCGTGGCGACTACGACAGGCGACGAACATCGACGAAGCGCCCGGCGATCGCAGCCGCTGCCGCCATCGCCGGACTCACGAGATGCGTACGGCCGCCGGCGCCCTGGCGGCCTTCGAAATTGCGGTTCGACGTCGACGCGCAACGCTCGCCCGGCTCGAGGCGATCGTCGTTCATCGCGAGACACATCGAGCAACCCGGTTCGCGCCACTCGAACCCCGCGTCGCGAAACGCGCGGTCGAGGCCTTCGGCTTCCGCTTGCGCTTTCACGGGACCGGATCCCGGAACGACCATCGCCAGACGCACGCTGTCGGCCACGTGACGGCCGCGAACAATGCTCGCCGCCTCGCGCAGATCCTCGATCCGTGAATTCGTGCACGAGCCGATGAACACCTTGTCGATTCGGATGTCGGCGATCGGCACGTTGGGGGCGAGTCCCATATACTCGAGCGCGCGCGCGATGCCCTCGCGCCGTTCGCTGTCACGCTCTCGGTCGGGGTCGGGTACGCGGTCGTCGATCGAGGCGACCATTTCGGGCGACGTTCCCCACGTGACCTGCGGGGGAACCGACGCCGCGTCGAACACGTGCGTCGCATCGAACGCAGCACCCGGATCGCTGACGAGCGTGCGCCAGTATGCGACGGCTCGCGTCCACGTTTCGCCGCTCGGCGCGTATGGCCGCCCCTTCAGGTATTCGACCGTGCGCTCGTCGACCGCGACCATGCCCGCGCGCGCGCCGGCCTCGATCGACATGTTGCACATCGTCATGCGGCCTTCCATCGACAGCGCCCGCACCGCCTCGCCCGCGAATTCGACCGCATGACCGGTGCCCCCTGCCGTGCCGAGCCTTCCGATGATCGACAGGACGAGATCCTTGGCGCTCACGCCACGCTGCAGCAGGCCGTCGACGCGGATCAACATCGCCTTCGACTTCCTGGTGAGCAGGCACTGCGTCGCCAGCACGTGCTCGACCTCGGACGTTCCGATGCCGAATGCGAGCGCCGCGAACGCGCCGTGCGTGCTCGTATGCGAATCGCCGCAGACGACCGTCATGCCGGGAAGTGTCGCGCCGCTTTCAGGGCCAATCACATGGACGATGCCCTGGCGCCGGTCCCGAAATGGAAAGTAGGCCTTCGCGCCGAACATGCGAATGTTTTCGTCGAGTGCTTCGACCTGCGTGCGTGAGATCGGGTCGCGAATGCCTTCGTCCCAATGCGTCGTAGGCGTGTTGTGGTCGGCGGTGGCGACGATCGATTCGACGCGCCACGGCGATCGGCCGGCGATCCGCAAACCTTCATAGGCCTGAGGACTCGTGACCTCGTGCACCAGATGCCGATCGACGTACATCAGCGCCGTGCCTTCGCCCTCCTCGCGAACGAGGTGACTATCCCAGAGCTTGTCGTAGAGCGTGCGCGCGAACATGGAGACCTTGCGATCGGAGCGTCGCGATGGATTCGGGAACGTCGCTATTCTAAAGCGTTCACCCGCTCTGGCGCGGACGTTGCTTTATTGATGGCGTTTGCGTTTGCTCCACGCCCGCATGCCACTGCGATTTTCGGCCGAATCACGGATGACCGCCGCCTTCCTGGCGAGTGCGGTGGTGCTGATAGCGGCCGCCTGGTTCGCGATTTCGACCGGTCGCGCCTATGTCGCCGCCGAGCAGCGCATCGAAGATTTGCTGCAAACCGATCGTGTGCTATCCCATCTGTCGTCGACAATCGACGCCGCGCAAAGCGGAGACGAGCGCGAAGCGCTGACGAAGCATGTCGGGCAATTGCTCGCGGCGGTGGCCGCCGAGCGCGAGGTGGCGCGCCGCAAGCTCGACGTCGTCGAACGTGCGACAGCGCTGCTCGCAGCACTCGCCATCGGCGTCTACTGCCTGGCGTATTCGGCGTTGCTGCGCGGACGGCGCGAGCGCGAGCACCTCGTTACGAGCGTGAAGGCCGAACTCCACCACGATCCGCTGACCGGGCTTCCCAACCGGCGCTTCTTCGTCGAGTGGCTCTCATTCGCGATCGCGCACGCGCGGCGCGAAAGCGCGCACGTCGGCGTGCTGTTCATCGACATCGGCGGCTGCAGCGCGGTCGCCGAGCTGCATGGGGGACCAGCGGCCGAGACGCTCCTCATCGAGATCGCGCGCCGGTTCCGGGCCACCGCGCGAGATGGCGACGTATTCGCCCGTCTCGGCGCCGCCGAATTCGCGCTGGCCACGCCGAATGCACGCGACGCGCGTGAGCTCGCGATGCTCGCTCAACGCTTGCGTGACGTGCTCAACGACCCGGTGCAGCCGCCGCTCGCCGACACGCCGATCGGCACGTCGATCGGGATCGCATTCTTTCCGGAAGATGCCGACGATTCGGCCGGGGTCATGGCGGCCGCCAATGCGGCGATGTATGCCGCGCGCCGCGCCGGCCGCAATCACGTCGCGTTCAACGCGCTCGCCGCATAGGGTCAGATACCATTTTCACCGAACGAACTGGTCGCATCAACGCGGCTATGTGGGGTGAAAATGGTGTCTGATCCTGCTTTATCGGGAATGCGCCGCTCCTCGACGCCGTGACAGGCCACGACGCCGCCTGACGGCGCGAGCTTCAGCAACGGCACCTCGGTCCTGCAGCGATCGTCCGCATGCGGACAGCGCGGATTGAACGTGCATCCCGGCGGCGGCGCGAGCGGATTCGGTACCTCCCCCGCCACCGGCGTCCGCGACTTGCCGCTCATCGCGAGATCGGGAATCGCGTCGAGCAGCATTCGCGTGTATGGGTGCTGCGGAGTCGCGAACAGCGTCGGCTTGTCCGCCAGCTCGACGATGCGCCCGAGATACATCACGCCGACGCGGTCGGCGATGTGGTGGACGACGGCGAGATTGTGCGAAATGAAGAGGTAGGTGAGCCCGAGCGCGCGCTGCAGGTCGCGCATCAGGTTCAGCACCTGCGCCTGCACCGAAACATCGAGCGCCGACGTCGGCTCGTCGCAAACGAGGAATTCCGGCTCGCTCGCGAGCGCGCGCGCAATCGAAATCCGCTGGCGCTGGCCACCCGAGAACTGGTGCGGGTATTTGTGACCATCCGCCGCGGCGAGTCCCACCTGCGTCAGCAGCTCGTCGACCCGCGCCCGGACGGCGCGTCCGCCGCGCAGGAGGCGCTGCGCACGAATCGGCTCGGCGACGATGTCCACCACGCGCCAGCGGGGATTCAGGCTGGCATAAGGATCCTGGAAAATCATCTGCAGCTTGCGACGCAACGCGCGATTGGCGTTGCCCCTGGCGAGCGCGGCGACATTCATCCCGGCGTACCTGATCGAGCCGGAGGACAACCGATCAAGGCCGACGATGAGGCGCGCGACCGTCGACTTGCCGCAACCGGATTCGCCGACGAGGCCCAGCGTCTCGCCGCGACCGATGTCGAAGCTGACGTCGTCGACCGCGCGGAGCAACAGCCGAGGCTGCCGGCCGAGGATGCGCGTGAGCCACGGCGGCGACACGTCGAACGTCTTCACCGCATGCGAGACCTGCAGCAGGACATCGGCGCCAGGCTTCACGGCCGAGCCTTTCGGTCGTCGTCGTAAAGCCAGCACGCGGCCCGCGACGCGCCGGCGTCGAGCAATTCCGGTCGCTCGCGCAGGCAGCGCTCGAAGACGCGATCGCAGCGCGGATGGAACGGACAGCCGGCGGGAATCGCCGTGAGGCGCGGCATGCTGCCGTCGATCTGCACGAGATGCTCCCGGTCGCCGACGAGCGAGGGAATCGATCCCATCAGGCCGATCGTGTACGGATGCTTCGGCGCACGAATCACATCGGCCACCGGACCGATCTCGACGATCCGTCCGGCGTACATCACGGCAACACGGTCCGCCGTCTCGGCGATCACGCCCATGTCGTGCGTGATCAGCATGACGGCCGTGCCGTGGTCGCGACACAGCCGCTTCAGCAGCGTGATGATCTGTGCCTGAATTGAAACGTCGAGCGCGGTCGTCGGCTCGTCGGCGATGATCAATTGCGGCTGCGCGGCGAGCGCGAGCGCGATCACCACGCGCTGTCGCATGCCGCCCGAGAATTGATGCGGGTAATGGTCGATGCGACGCGCGGCCGCGGGAATACCGACTTCCTGCAGGAGGTCGATCGCGCGCTGGCGCGCAGCGGCTTGCGAGAGGTCGAGATGCGTGCGGATCGTCTCGATCAGCTGGCGCCCGATCGAGTACAGCGGATCGAGCGAGGCGAGCGGGTCCTGGAAGATCGCGCCGATCCGACGACCGCGAATCTTGCGCATCTGGTCGTGCGGCAATCGGTCGATCCGCATGCCATCGAGAAGGATTTCACCGGCAGCGACATGTCCCGGCGGCTCGAGGAGGCCGATGATCGCCGCCCCGGTCAGCGATTTGCCGGCGCCCGACTCACCGACCACGCCGAGCACTTCGCCCGGTGCGATCTCGAACGACACGTCATCGACCGCGGTCAGGATGCCGCGTCGCGTCGGAAACTCGATGCGCATGTGGCGCACGTCGAGGAGTGGACGCGAGACG
>JALYSS010000052.1 GCA_030854685.1 Pseudomonadota bacterium
GCTGTCAGTATTCGCGCGCGCGATTCGGAATCAACGCTATACACGTGTTCGCGCGAATACTGACAGCTCTGACCCCAAAGCAAGGAATCCTTTCGCATGCAAACCACCCTCGAAACGCTCGGCACGCTCGAACGCCGGTTGAACGTCGCCGTGCCGATCGCCGAGATCGAGGGCGAGGTGAAGAAGCGGCTCACGCGGCTTGCGCGCACCGTCAAGCTCGCGGGTTTTCGACCGGGCAAGGCGCCGTTGCCAATGCTCGACCGGCAATACGGGCCGCAGGTTCGTTCCGATGTGATCACCGAGCGCGTGCAGACAAGCTTCAACGATGCGGTGCGAGCGCAGAACCTGCGCGTCGCTGGTTCGCCGCGGATCGAGGCGCATCGCGGAGAAGAGCCTGCGACCGATGCATTGGAATTCTCCGCGGTTTTCGAGATTTATCCGGACGTCCGGATCGGCGATGTCACGCAGATTGCGATCGCGCGACCGCGCGCCGAAGTGACCACCGGGGATGTCGATCGCACGCTCGACGTGCTGCGCCGGCAGCGGACGACGTACACGCCTGTCGCGCGCGACGCGCGGATCGGCGATCGCGTGCGCGTCGACTTTACCGGCGCGATCGATGGCGTCGAGTTTCCGGGCGGGCAGGCGAAGAACTTCCCGATTATCCTGGGCGATGCCAGGATGCTGCCCGAATTCGAAACCGCCGTGACCGGCATGAAGGCGGGCGACACCGAGGCGTTCGAGTTGACCTTTCCGGCGGATTACCACGGCCGTGAGGTGGCTGGCAAGACCGCGCGCTTCGCGCTATCCGTGATCGAAGTCGAGGAGGCGCACGTCCCCGCGCTCGACACCGAATTCGTCAACGCATTCGGTGTCGCGAGCGGGGAAGTCGACGACCTGCGCAAGGAAGTCGAGGCGAACCTCAGGATCGAGCTGAAGCGCAAGATCGAAGCGACCGTAAAGTCGCAGGCGTTGCAGGGCTTGCGCCGGCACGCGAGCTTCGCGGTACCGAAGTCGCTGGTCGAAAGCGAGGCGCAGATCCTGCGGCAGCGGGCGATTGCGAATCTGCGCGAGCAGCAGAACGTCAAAGCGGAAGGCCTCGACGTGTCGCTCGACCTGTTTCGGCCGCAGGCGGAGGAGCGCGTAGCACTCGGGCTGATCATCGCGGAACTGGTGCGAAACGAGAACCTGCAAGCGAAGCCCGAGCAACTCAAGGCGCTCGTGACCGAAACGGCCCAGACGTACGAGCAACCGGAGGCGGTGGTCCGCTGGCACTACGAGAAGGCGGAGCGGCTGCGGGATTTCGAAGCAATGGTGCTCGAGCAGAACGTCGTCGACTGGATTGTCGCGCGGGCGAAGGTGACCGACGAGGCGATCGCGTTCGAGCAGTTGATGGGTCGAAGCACCGGTGACGCAGGTGCGCCCCAAGGCATGGCGTAGGACGCATTGATGGGACGAAGTGCGGCCGCCTCGGGCCGTTCGCCGGTCGGCGCTTGACGATCGATAGTCGAAGTCCCATCTTCCCCTGGTACGGCAGGCAACCGGAACAATCGGCTGCCGCGCCGGTTCACACTCACAACGAGACAATAAAACATGGAAGAACCTAGAGGCTTGGGGCTGATCCCGATGGTCATCGAGCAGAGCGGACGCGGCGAGCGCGCGTACGACATCTACTCGCGCCTTTTGAAGGAACGCGTCGTATTCCTGGTCGGACCCGTCAACGAGTCGACGGCCAACCTCGTCGTCGCGCAAATGCTGTTTCTGGAATCCGAGAACCCGGACAAGGACATTCATTTTTACATCAATTCGCCGGGTGGCTCGATCGCGGCCGGGTTCGCTGTATACGACACGATGCAGTTCATCAAGCCGGACGTGTCGACGCTGTGCGTCGGCATGGCGGCGTCGATGGCCGCGTTCCTGCTTGCGGCAGGCGCCAACGGCAAGCGCTTTGCGCTGCCCAATTCCGACGTGATGATCCATCAGCCGCTCGGCGGCTTCCAGGGGCAGGCGTCCGACGTCGAAATCCATGCCAAGTACATTCTCAGTCTGCGGCAACGGCTCAATGTGCTGATGGCATTGCATACCGGCAAATCCGTCGAGCAGATCGCGCGGGATACCGAGCGTGACAATTTCCTCACGGCGGAGCAGGCCCGGGAGTACGGGATCGTCGACAAAGTCTTGCAAAAACGGCACGTACCCGAGTAAAGTCAATCGAATTGACGAGGCGCAGGCGTTTTAATGGCGGAAAAATCCTCATCCGGCGATAAGCTTCTTTATTGCTCGTTCTGCGGAAAGAGCCAGCACGAGGTTCGCAAGCTCATCGCGGGCCCGTCGGTTTTCATCTGCGACGAATGCATCGAGCTTTGCAACGACATCATCCGCGAGGAAGGCACCGGCAGCGAGGCGGCTCGCGCCGATCGCAGCAAGCTGCCTACTCCGCACGAGATCCGGCAGATCCTCGACCAGTATGTGATTGGCCAGGAACCGGCGAAGAAGATCCTTTCGGTCGCGGTCTACAACCACTACAAGCGGCTCGAATCGGGCGGCAAGGATGACGAGGTCGAACTCACGAAGTCGAACATCCTGCTGATCGGTCCGACCGGTTCGGGCAAGACGCTGCTCGCGCAGACGCTGGCGCGGCTACTCGACGTGCCGTTCGTCATCGCCGATGCGACGACGCTCACCGAAGCGGGCTACGTCGGAGAGGACGTCGAGAACATCATCCAGAAGCTGTTGCAGAAGTGCGACTACGACATCGAGAAGGCGCAGCGCGGCATCGTCTACATCGACGAAATCGACAAGATTTCGCGCAAGAGCGACAACCCGTCGATCACACGCGACGTGTCGGGCGAAGGCGTCCAGCAGGCGCTGCTCAAGCTGATCGAAGGCACGATCGCAAGCGTCCCGCCACAGGGTGGCCGCAAGCATCCGAACCAGGAGTTCGTGCAGGTCGACACGACCAACATCCTGTTCGTCTGCGGCGGTGCGTTCGATGGCCTGGAAAAGATCATCCGGCAGCGCACGGCCAAGACGGGCATCGGCTTCGGCGCCGAAGTGGCGTCTCCTGACGATCGCCGCAGCATGACGATCCTGCTGCGCGATACCGAGCCTGAAGACTTGATCAAGTTCGGCCTGATTCCCGAATTCGTCGGCCGGCTGCCGGTCGTGGCCACGCTCGACGAGCTCGACGAAGCGGCGCTGATCCAGATCCTGGTCGAGCCGAAGAACGCGCTGATCAAGCAGTACCACAAGATGTTCCGGATGGAAGGCGTCGAGCTCGAAATCCGCGAGCTCGCACTGCGCGCGATCGCGACTAAGGCGTTGGCGCGAAAGACGGGTGCCCGCGGCCTGCGCTCGATCCTCGAGCAGGTGCTGCTCGACGTCATGTACGATTTGCCGTCGATGTCCAACCTGGCGCGCGTCGTCGTCGACGAGTCGACAATCACCAACGACGGCAAGCCGCTGCTGATGTTCGCGGATGCGCCGAAGGTGGCCGTTGCGGCAAAATAGCCGTTATTGCTTGTTATTGCGTCACGGCGGTTACCTCATCCGGCTTCGTGCGGCAACCGTCGCCGCGACGCAATAACGGCGCGAATTCGAGCGTCGACTGCGTCGACGTTCAATTCGCGTGTCCCGGAATCCTTTGCGCGATCAAGCGGTTAGCGAGGCGCGTCGAGCGCGCCGGTTTCCGCCAAGCAGCGCGGCAGGAATTCGCCGGCGCCCCCGGTGCCTAAACTCGGAAGCCGAATCCGCCGCCGGGCCGCTTGCAGGGTTGTCCACTGCCCGATGCGTCCGCGTTTTCCGGCGGTTACCCTGTTGGCTTGACACCGACCGTCGCTGGCCCCATTTTGACCCATGAATCTCTCACCTGAGGCACGCATGCCCAACGACACATCCCTCCCGACCGGCGTCACGACGCTGCCACTGCTTCCGCTGCGCGACGTCGTCGTGTTTCCGCACATGGTGATCCCGCTCTTCGTCGGTCGCCCGAAATCGATCAAGGCACTCGACGTGGCGATGGACGCCGGCAAGCACATCCTGCTCGTCGCGCAGAAACAGGCGGCGAAGGACGACCCGACTGCGGCCGACCTGTACGACATCGGCAGCGTCGCGACGGTGCTGCAGATGCTGAAACTGCCCGACGGCACGGTGAAGGTGCTGGTCGAAGGTACGCAGCGGGCGCGGATCAAGTCGGTCGAGGAGCATGGCGACTATCTTGCCGCACAGACGCAACCCATTCCCGGCGATCCGGGGGCCGCGCATGAAGTCGAGGCGATGCGGCGCGCACTGCTTACGCAATTCGACTCGTACGTCAAGCTGAACAAGAAGATTCCGCCGGAAATTCTCACGTCGATGTCCGGCATCGACGATGGCGGCCGCCTCGCGGACGCGATCGCCGCGCACCTGCCGCTCAAGCTCGAGCAGAAGCAGCAGATCCTCGAGATGGGCGACGTCGGTAAGCGCCTCGAGCATCTGCTCGGCGTTCTGGAAGGCGAAGTCGACATCCTGCAGGTCGAGAAGCGAATCCGCGGCCGCGTGAAGCGGCAGATGGAGAAGAGCCAGCGCGAGTACTACCTGAACGAGCAGGTCAAGGCGATCCAGAAGGAACTCGGCGAAGGCGACGAGAACGCCGACCTTGAGGAGATGGAAAAGAAAATCAAGGCGGCGAAAATGTCGCGCGAGGCCGAAGGCAAGGCATTGGGAGAGCTGAAGAAGCTGCGGATGATGTCGCCGATGTCCGCCGAAGCGACCGTCGTGCGCAATTACATCGACACGCTCCTCGGCCTGCCGTGGCGCAAGAAGAGCAAGATCAGCAAGGACCTCGCGAGCGCCGTCAAGGTGCTCGACGCCGACCATTACGGGCTCGAGAAGGTGAAGGAACGCATCGTCGAATACCTCGCCGTGCAGCAGCGCGTCGACCGCCTGAAGGCGCCGATCCTGTGTCTCGTCGGACCGCCCGGCGTGGGCAAGACATCGCTTGGCCAGTCGGTTGCGAGGGCGACCGGCCGCAAGTTCGTGCGGATGAGCCTGGGCGGCGTGCGCGACGAAGCAGAGATCCGTGGTCATCGCCGGACCTACATCGGCTCGATGCCCGGCAAGATCCTGCAGAACATGACGAAAGTCGCCGTGCGCAATCCGCTGTTCCTGCTCGACGAAGTCGACAAGATGGGACAGGACTTCCGAGGCGACCCGTCGTCGGCGCTGCTCGAGGTGCTCGATCCGGAGCAGAACAACACGTTCGTCGATCACTACGTCGAGGTCGAGTACGACCTGTCGGACGTCATGTTCGTCGCGACGGCAAACGCGATGAACATCCCCGCACCGCTGCTCGACCGGATGGAGGTGATTCGCCTGTCGGGTTACACCGAGGACGAGAAGATCGCGATTGCGAAGCAGTACTTGCTGCCGAAGCAGGTCAAGAACAACGGCCTGAAGCCGGAAGAAGTGCACGTCGCCGAAAGCGCGCTGCGCGACATCGTGCGTTACTACACGCGCGAGTCCGGCGTGCGCAACCTCGAGCGCGACATCAGCAAGATCTGCCGCAAGGTCGTGAAGGGGCTGCTGCTCAAGGAGAGCGAAGGCAAGGCGCGCAAGGCGCGCGGTCCCGTCGAGGTCAACTCGAAGAACCTCGACAAGTATCTCGGCGTACGCCGGTACACGTACGGCATCGCCGAGCGCAAGAACCAGGTCGGCCAGGTCACCGGTCTCGCTTGGACCGAAGTCGGTGGAGATCTGCTGACGATCGAGTCGGTTGCGCTGCCCGGTAAGGGCAAGACGACCTCCACGGGAAAGCTGGGCGACGTGATGAACGAATCCATCGCGGCCGCGCTGTCGGTCGTGCGACATCGCTCGAAGGAACTCGGCATCTCGCCCGACTTCTACACGAAGACCGACCTGCACATCCACTTGCCGGAGGGTGCGACGCCGAAGGACGGCCCCTCCGCGGGAACGGCGATCGCGACGTCGATGGTTTCGACGCTTACCGGCATCCCGGTGCGCTGCGACGTCGCGATGACCGGCGAAATCACGTTGCGCGGCGAAGTGCTGCCGATCGGCGGCCTGAAGGAGAAGCTCCTCGCGGCAGGCCGCGGCGGCATCAAGACCGTGCTGATTCCCGAAGAGAACGTGAAGGATCTCGTCGAGATTCCCGACGAGATCAAGAACCGTCTCGAAATTCATCCGGTGCGCTGGATCGAGCAAGTGCTGGAGCAAGCGCTCGAACGCCGCCCGATGCCTCTCGCCGACGATGCCGACAAGGCCGAAACCGGCGTCCCACCGACGCCCGCTGCAGACGACAAGAGTGCTGTGATCAAGCATTGAGCGGCGGGATACCGGCAACGCGCGACGGGCGAGTGCATCGTCCGTCTTTTTTTCGGCCGGACGTACATCGCGCAAGCCTTGACACCCGGAAAACGCGAGGGCTATAAAGATCGCTCCGCGCGCCGATCGAATGCGCGCCGGCACTTCAAGGTGTCGCGTCGACGGGCGCGACGCCGCGTTCAATCCTGAAAGGACGTTCCGTGAACAAATCCGAAATGATCGACGCGATTGCGCGTCATGCCGACATCTCGAAGGCGGCCGCGGGGCGCGCGCTCGATGCGACGGTAGGCGCGATCAAGACGTCGCTTCGCAAGGGGGACATCGTCACGCTCGTGGGGTTCGGCTCGTTCTACGTCGGCAAGCGCAGCCCGCGCGCGGGACGCAATCCGCGCACGGGCGTCGCGATCAGGATCAAGGGCGGCAAGGTTCCCAAGTTCCGCGCTGGAAAAGCACTGAAGGATGCGCTAAACTAGCGCGCTTCGCCGGGTCGTGACAACGCCGGTTTACGTGGCGCGACCTCTTCGATAATCGCTTTATCGCGTGTCCGGGCATCGGTTGCCCGTTCTTCGCCGGGTGCTTAGCTCAGCTGGTAGAGCGTCGCCCTTACAAGGCGAATGTCGGCGGTTCGATCCCGTCAGCACCCACCAAAGCCCCGCGGCTGCGGTGCCGACGATGCAATGCCGCGCGGCGGCGGTGGCGACGATGCAATGCCCCGCGGCGGCGCGCATCCATCCGGAGTGGTAGTTCAGTTGGTTAGAATACCGGCCTGTCACGCCGGGGGTCGCGGGTTCGAGTCCCGTCCACTCCGCCAACAACAACAAGGGCGAACGCGAGTTCGCCCTTGTTCGTGATCAGGCAACCTGCGCTCGCAAAGGCCATACGCCATGTTCGATCTGCTCCACAATCACAAACGTCTCACGCAATTGATCCTTGCGCTCATCACGCTGCCGTTCGCGTTCTTCGGCGTCGACTATTACTTCCGGAGCAGCGACGGCGCCCAGACGGTGGCGAGCGTCGGCAAGAACAAGATCTCGCAGGCGGACTTCGACGATTCGCTGCGCGATCAGCAGCAGCGCATGCGCCAGGCGCTTGGCAGCAATTTCGACCCGGCGATGCTCGACAGCCCCGAAGTGCGCTACGCGCTGCTCGACCAGCTCGTGAATCAGCGGCTGCTCGAGAACGAGGCGCGCGCCGACCGGTTCCGCGTCAGCGACACGCAGTTGCAGCAGTTCATCGCTGGCCTCCCGCCGTTCCAGGACGACGGAAAGTTTTCGGCCGACAAGTATCGCGAAGTGCTCGCGAGCCAGAGCATGTCTCCGCTGATGTTCGAGCAGCGCGTGCGCGGCGATTTAATCCTGTCGCCGCTGCAGGACCCGATCGTCGGAGGCAGCATCGCGGCGCAGTCGTCGGTGCAGCGGTACCTCGCGCTGCTCGAGCAGAAACGCGACGTGTCGGTCGCGTCGATTCCCGAAGAGCCGTTTGAAAAGTCGGTGAAGGTCACCGATGCCGACATCAAGGCGTTTTACGAGAAAAATCCGACGGCGTTCCAGACGCCCGAGGTGGCGAAAATCGAATACCTGCTGCTCACGCAGGAAGCAATCGCAGCGCAGATGAAGGTCGATCCGGCCGAGCTCAAGCAGGCGTACGCGGCGAACGCCAAGCAGTATACGACCAACGAGGAACGGCAGGCATCGCACATCCTGATCGCCGTCAAGCCGGACGCGAGCGACGCGCAAAGGGCCGCGGCGAAGCAGAAGGCGACCGAATTGCTCGCGAAGGCGCGTGCTGCGCCCGATTCGTTCGCCGAGCTTGCCAAGACCTATTCGCAGGACCCCGGCTCGTCGGGTCAGGGCGGCGATCTCGGCTCGTTTAGTCGTGGCGCGATGGTCAAGCCGTTCGAGGATGCGGTTTTTTCGTCGAAGGTGGGCGACATCGTGGGCCCCGTGCAATCGGATTTCGGCTATCACGTGATCAAGGTGACCGGCATCACGCCGCCCCACGTGCAAGGCTTCGACGAAGTGAAAGGCCGCATCGAAGCGGACCTGAAGCGCCAGAAGGCGGCGCAGAAGTTTGCGGCTTCCGCCGACCAGTTCCAGAACCTGGTCTACGAGCAGGCGGATTCGCTGGCGGGCGTGGCCAAGGCGCTGGACCTCAAGGTGGAGGCGACGCCGTTCGTCACGCGCGCGCAGGTGCAGGCGATGGCCATGGGCAACGCGAAGTTCGTGCAAGCGCTGTTCTCGCCGGAATCGGTCCAGAGCAAGCGCAATACCGAGGCGATGGAAGTCGGCCCCAATGCGCTGATGTCCGGTCGCATCGTCGAATACAAGCCGGCGGCGCCGCGACCGCTCGCCGAAGTGCAGGACGAGATTCGTCAGCAGTTGACTCGGCAGGCGGCGAGCGGGATGGCGCAGAAGGCCGGACGCGAGAAGCTCGCGTTGCTGACGCAGGACAAGGAGCGGGAAGCGGATGTCACGTTCGCCAAGCCGGTCACGCTTACGCGCAATCAGGTGCAGGCGGGCTTTCCGCGCGAGGCGCTCAACAAAATATTCGAAGCGGACGAGCGCAAGCTGCCCGCGTACGCCGGGGCTGCGAACGAGCGCGGCGGATTCTCGATCTACCGGGTCGACAAGGTGATCGAAGCGCCGGCACCCGACAAGGCCAAGCTGCAGGCTGCGTCAGCGCAGGTCGGCAGCGAAATCGGACGCGAACTGATGAACGCCTATCTCGCGAGCCTCAAGGCGGATACCGAGGTGAAGATCAACCAGGCGGCGCTCGAGAAGAAGCAGGCGCAGTAGGGCGCGGGCGAAAGCGGGGTCAGACACGACTTTTCGCGCGCATCGGTGGGCTTACGATGCAGCAGCGACTTGGGGTCGCTGCTCCTTAGCACTTGTTGTCGCGCAGCCACGCATTGAGCTTCGCGCGTTCGCGTCCGCGCGCATCCTCGTCCATCACTTCGCGCTCGCCCTTCTCGTTGTAGCGGTAGATCGCGAGCTGGCTTTCCGCGAGCTGCTTCAGCTGGCCTTTTGCCTGCGCGCAGCTTTCGGCTTGCTGCGCGCTGCTGGTGCGCTCCTTGCCGGATTTCGCGGCAGCTTCCGCGGCCTCCGTTTGGTGCTTGTGGAAATCGGCTTCGCGCTGAGCGAGCTCCTTCGCCGCATTGGGGTTCGCGGGCGGCGGCGCGTTGCGCAGCTGCTCGGCTTTCACATTCGCTTGCGGCGGCAGGTCGGAGTAGACGACGTGTCCCTGCGCGTCGGTCCATTTGTAGAGTGCCGCCGTCGCGGCTGCCGCATAGGTCGCGACGAGCAGAGACACGGCAAGTGCTGAAAGCGAAACTCGCGCCATCGGCTGCTCCGGATTTTATGACATTGGCAAGTTACCCCGCGAAGGGCGAAGCCGTCAATCGAACGAAGCGCCGACGGGCTCCGGACGCCCGGCGTTGTCGCGTGGCCGATACGCGAAGCGCAACGGCCGGCGAGTATAATCGGTTTTTGCGACGAGGGAGAGTTCGATGCGTGTCGTCCGCAAGGCACTGACGTTCGACGACGTCCTACTCGTTCCTGCCCACTCCAACGTCGTCCCCCGCGACGTTTCCCTCGTAACCCGCCTCACTCGCACCATCACGCTCAACATTCCGCTGCTGTCCGCGGCGATGGATACCGTCACCGAAGCACGCCTTGCCATCGCCATCGCGCAGGAAGGGGGCCTCGGGTTCGTGCACAAGAACATGCCGCCCGCGCGGCAGGCCGCCGAAGTCGCGAAGGTCAAGCGCTTCGAAAGCGGCGTGGTCAAGGATCCGATCACCATTCCGCCGTCGATGTCCGTGCGCCAGGTGCTTGCGCTGACTCAGCAGCACCGGATTTCCGGGCTGCCGGTCGTCGCCGGCCGGAAGGTCGTCGGCATCGTCACCAACCGCGACCTGCGCTTCGAGACGAATCTCGACCAGCCGGTGTCCGAGATCATGACGCCCGGCGAGAAGCTTGTCACCGTGCCCGAGGGCACCGATCTCGAAACGGCGAAGGCGCTGATGCATCGCCATCGGCTCGAGCGCGTGCTCGTCGTCAATCGCGAGCACGAGCTGCGAGGGCTCATCACGGTCAAGGACATCCTGAAGGCGACCGAGCATCCGCTCGCCTGCAAGGACGACCTCGGGCGGTTGCGCGTCGGGGCGGCGGTCGGCACCGGCGACGACACGGAAGCGCGCGTCGAAGCGCTGGTGGCGGCAGGTGTCGACGTGATCGTCGTCGACACGTCGCATGGTCATTCGCAAGGCGTGCTCGACCGCGTTGCGTGGGTGAAGAAACGTTTTCCACAGGTGCAGGTGATCGGCGGTAACATCGCCACTGCGACCGGTGCGAAGGCGCTTGCCGACCACGGCGCGGACGGCGTCAAGGTAGGCATCGGTCCGGGCTCGATCTGCACGACGCGCATCGTCGCAGGCGTCGGCGTGCCGCAGATTTCCGCGATCGCGGATGCGCTTTCCGGCGTCGCGTCGCGCGACATTCCCGTCATTGCGGACGGCGGCGTCCGTTACTCCGGCGATATTGCGAAAGCGATCGCTGCCGGCGCATCGGCGGTGATGCTCGGAAGCCTGTTCGCGGGCACCGAAGAGTCACCGGGCGACATCGAGCTCTATCAGGGCCGCTCGTACAAGAGCTATCGCGGGATGGGCTCGATCGGTGCGATGCAACTCGGCAGCTCGGATCGCTACTTCCAGGATTCCGAAGGCGAGGGCACCGCGGAGAAGCTCGTTCCGGAGGGCATCGAGGGACGGGTACCGTACAAGGGCTCGCTCGCCAACGTGATCCAGCAGTTGATGGGTGGCCTCCGCGCGGCGATGGGCTATTGCGGCTGCCCGGCGATCCGCGACTTGTCGACGCGCGCGGAGTTCGTCGAGATCACCTCGGCCGGCGTGCGCGAGTCCCACGTGCACGACGTGCAGATCGTCAAGGAGGCGCCGAATTATCGCGTCGAGTGAGGACCTGCCGACAAGGTCGGTTTCGGCCATGCGATGAATTCCAGCATGCAGTTGTGCGACCAGCTTAGTGTGAAGGTGGTAACGGCGGATGCGCTGGATGCGCGAGCCGCCGATTTTTATCGTAAGAACGGTTTTCGCGAAGTTGCGGACAACGCGCGCGTGTCGTACCTGCCGCTCGGCAAGGGCTGAATCGAAAAAGCGACGCGACCCATGCCCGTACTGAACTGGATCGGCAAGGACGCCGTGGCGCGGCACGACGCGGAGAGCTGGATTCGCAATGTCGAACGCAAGCCTGGCTCGTTCTCCCTGCCGGCATCGTCAGACGGCTTCTACCCCGATTTCCTCGTCCGCATGCGCAACAGCGGAATCATCGCGGCGGCGTACAAGGCTGCGCACCTGGCGAGCAACCCGGATAGCGAGGAGAAGAAGCGCATTGGCGGCGTGTGGGAGCGGCGCAGTGGCGGACGCCGCGCGTTCGCGTGGATCGATCATCGTGGTGACTGGACGCCGATCATGGAAGCTGCGATACGATGCGTCACTATTCCGAGCTGACGATACACGACTGCCGATGGCCGCTCCTCCGTCTCACGCGAAGATCCTGATCCTCGATTTCGGCGCGCAGTACACGCAGCTGATCGCGCGGCGGCTGCGCGAGACGAACGTCTATTGCGAGATTCATCCGTGGGACGTCGGCGACGACTTCGTGCGCGCGTTCGGTGCGCGCGGCATCGTGCTGTCGGGCGGTCCCGCCAGCGTCACGCTCGGCGCCGCCCCCCGTGCGCCGGGCGCAGTATGGGAACTCGGCGTTCCGGTGCTCGGCATCTGCTACGGCATGCAGACGATGGCCGCGCAACTCGGCGGCAAGGTCGAAGAGGGACGCGTGCGGGAATTCGGCTACGCCGAGGTGCGCGCACGCGGTCATTCGAGGCTGTTGCGCGATATCGAGGATCGCCATAACGCCGAAGGTCATGGATTGCTCGACGTCTGGATGAGCCACGGCGACAAGGTGATCGGCCTGCCACCGGGATTCGTGCTGGCAGGTTCGTCGCCGTCCTGTGCGATCGCCGCGATGGCCGACCAGTCACGGCATTTCTATGGCCTGCAGTTCCACCCGGAAGTCACGCACACGCCGCAGGGAGCGGCAATCCTGGCGCGCTTCGCGCACGACATCTGCGGCTGCGGGCACGACTGGAACATGCGCGATTACACCGGCGAGGCGATCGCTGCGATCCGTGCGAAAGTCGGCCGCGATGAAGTGCTGCTCGGATTGTCCGGTGGCGTCGATTCGTCCGTTGCCGCTGCACTCCTGCAGCGCGCGATCGGCGACCGGTTGACCTGCGTGTTCGTCGATCACGGCCTGCTGCGCCAGAACGAAGCCGAGCAGGTGATGGACACGTTCGCGACGCATCTCGGCGTTCGCGTGATTCGCGTCGATGCGGGCCACGAATTCCTCGAGGCGCTTTGCGGCGTCGACGATCCGGAACGGAAGCGCAAGGTAATCGGGCGTCTCTTCGTCGACGTGTTCCAGCGCGAGGCCGCGAAGCTCAGCGGCGTCAAATGGCTCGCGCAGGGAACGATCTATCCGGACGTTATCGAATCGGCGTCCTTGATCGGCATCAAGGCGCACACGATCAAGTCGCATCACAACGTCGGCGGCCTGCCGGAAACGCTGCGGCTCAAGTTGCTCGAGCCGCTGCGCGAGCTCTTCAAGGACGAAGTGCGCAAGCTCGGCCTTTCGCTTGGCCTGCCGCGCGAAATGGTGTTCCGCCATCCGTTTCCCGGCCCGGGTCTCGGCGTGCGAATCCTGGGCGAGGTCAAGCGCGAATGGGCCGAACTTCTGCGCAGCGCCGACGCGATCTTCATCGACGAATTGCGCGCAGCGCGCGATGACGACGGGCAGCCGTGGTACGACCGGGTCTCGCAGGCGTTCGCCGTGTTCCTGCCGATCCGCTCCGTTGGCGTCATGGGCGACGGCAGGACGTACGAGCATGCGATCGCGTTGCGGGCCGTGCAGACGACCGATTTCATGACCGCCGAATGGGCGCCGCTGCCGCACGCGCTGATCGCGCAGATCAGTAACCGGATCACGAACGAAGTGCGGGGCATCAACCGCGTCGTCTATGACGTTTCGAGCAAACCGCCGGCGACCATCGAGTGGGAATGATCCGCCGAGCGTGCGATGTCGTGCGCGGATCACGCAGCGTAGCCAGCGCCGATCCGGAACGCTGCAATGGCCGTACGCAACAAGGGCGCACGCAGGGACGGTGCCACCGCGCCGCCGGCGAGCGCGCCTTTAGGCTATATCGCGGGCCCGCTGCCGCCGCGCAACGTTTTTTTCACGCGTGTGCGGCGGGCGGCCCAGTATGCATTCGCGCTGGTCGCCGTCACGCTGGCGGCAGGTATGGTCGGCTATCACCTGCTCGAAGACCTGTCGTGGCTGGACGCTTTCCATCAATCGGCGATGCTGCTGTCCGGCATGGGACCCGTCGTGGACGTGAAAAGCACCGCGGGCAAGCTCTTCGACGGCATCTACGCCCTGTTCTGCGGCATCATTCTTCTCGCGTCAACCGGGCTGCTGTTCGCGCCGGTCATTCATCGGATCCTGCATCGGTTCCACGTCGAGGACGCACGTGACCGATGAGGAATGGATGGCAGCCGCGCTGGCCGTTGCGCAAGCCGCGGCCGCTCGCGGCGAGGTGCCCGTCGGTGCGATCGTCGTGAGCGGGGACGCGATCATCGGGCGTGGCGGCAATGCGCCCGTCACGGACAACGATCCCACTGCGCACGCGGAAATCGGCGCGTTGCGCGAAGCCGCCGCGATGCTGGGCAATTACCGGCTGCCCGGATGCGAGCTGTACGTGACGCTCGAGCCGTGCGCGATGTGCGCGGGTGCCATCCTGCACGCGCGGCTTGCGCGCGTCGTGTACGGTGCACGCGATCCGAAGACCGGTGCGTGCGGCTCGGTGATCGATCTCTTCGGCGAACCTCGCCTCAATCACCACACGCGCGTGACAGAAGGCGTGGCCGCCGACGCGTGCAGCGTGCTGCTGACGCGATTCTTCGCGGCGCGGCGACAACGCGCGATCGAATGAGCACCGCCGAGCCGTTGCAGTTCACGATCGTCGCACCCGCCGGGTTCGCAACCGATCAGGATGCGGTCGATCGAGCCTGCGCGCTTCTGATACGCCTCGGCCATCGCGTTCGATGCGACACGACGGCGCGAAGTCGCTGGCAACGCTTTTCGGCGCCCGACGACGAGCGGCTGGCCGCCATCGAGCGCGTCGCCGCCGATGAAGACACGGATGTTGCGCTGATGCTGCGTGGCGGTTACGGCTTTACGCGCCTCATCGATCGCATCGATTTCGCGGGCCTTGCGCGCGCGCCGAAACGCTGGATGGGCCATTCCGATTTCACTGCGTTCGGGCTGGCGGCGCTTGCTCGCGCCGGCATCGTGACGTTCGCCGGGCCCATGGCTTCCTGCGATTTCGGCGCCGTCACGCCCTCCGTATTCACGCTCGAGAACTGCTTTGGCGTTCTCGCGAATGGTGAATGGGACGTCGAATGCGCGCTCGACGGGCCGTCGCGCCTCGCCTGCGCCGGAACGCTCTGGGGCGGCAATCTTGCGATGGTCGCGCATCTCGTCGGCACGCCGTTTTTGCCGAGCGTCGATGGCGGTATCCTGTTCCTCGAGGACGTCGGCGAACACCCGTACCGCGTCGAGCGGATGCTCCATCAGTTGCTGCATGCCGGCGTACTCGCGCGGCAGCGCGCGGTACTGCTCGGTGCGTTCACCGAATACCAGCTCAACGCGAACGATGCGGGCTACGACCTCGC
>JALYSS010000073.1 GCA_030854685.1 Pseudomonadota bacterium
TCATCCAGTTGGATATGCAGTCGCTGTACGCCGCTTCCTTCACGCAGCTATTCATGAGCGTCAGCAGCATACAGACTAACGAGGGGTATTTCCTCTGGGGCAGCGACACGGCGGGATCCCCCGGAACGCTGCTGCGAACGAAGGTCAGCGGGGGCGACGACAACTTCTCTGTTCCGGATTTTGGTACTGCTGCTAGCGATTACAGGTATTTCTCCGTCAGCGCCACGAAGATCAAAACGGGCAGTAGTAGCAGCGACATACTGATCCTGAACGGGGTCAGCAACACCAATCCTCAACCGGACATTCCCGTTCCGGAGCCTGCCACGCTCGCGCTGCTCGGCCTCGGTCTCGCGGGAGCTGCACTCGCGCGACGTCGCAATCGCGGCCAACCACGCGCGACATAGCTCGCAGCAAGCGTTGCAACGAGCGGCTCACCTCGGTGGGCCGTTTGTTTGTCGTCTGTGCGAGAGAGACCGCAAACGAATCGACATCGACGCGGCTTGCCGCTCATGAGGACTGGAGCCTGGTGCCGGGAGAGGGAGTCGAACCCTCACGCTGTTGCCAGCGGCGGATTTTGAGTCCGCTGCGTCTGCCATTCCGCCACCCCGGCCTAACGCCGCTGCCACGCCGGCGTCGTTGATGCGATTATCGCGGAAAACCGTAGGCGTCGGGAGACGAAGACCGCGGTTGGCGCCGCGCGGCCGTGCGTCACACGTGCATCAACGCCAGGCCGCCGATCCCGACGGAGACGGCCGCAGCGCCATACGACACGTATTGCAGCCAGTGACTGCGCGTCAGCAACGTGATCGCCGCCAGTGCAATCGAGATCTGGATCAGCGTCATACCCTGCGCCCAGCGGTGATGGACGTGCATCGACGCTTCGCTCCTGGCTTCGGAGTCGGTCGATCGTTTCTCGAGCTCCTGCGCCTTGGCCATGATCTCCTGCTTTTCCTTGCCGTAGCGCTCGGCTTCCGATTTGAAGCGCGCGGCATCGCCGCCACTCGCCAGCACCGCTCCCAAATCCGCGAGGTTCTGCTTGCCGCTTTTCGCCTGGTAGAAGTTCCACTGATCCGACGCTTCGGTCTTGCGGATTGCCGAATCGTTCTTGAACAGCAGCGCGTCGTTCTGCGTCGCGCCGACCATGTAGCCGAACAAGGCGCCGATCGTCGCGAAGATCGCGGTCATCACCGCGATGCGCGCAGAAAACGGATCACCCGAGAGTCCTGCGTGCTCGACTTCGTGATCGTGCGGACCATGAACATGGAACTCATCAACTGACATCTCGACACCCCCTGTAAATCAATCGCCGCCGTGTCGCTCGTATGTCACGAACGCGTACGAAAAGCCCCCGGCGCCTTCCTGCAACCGCGGCTCGCGCCCCGTTTCGCGCCATTGTGCAGCGTCTAGCGCCGGAAACGTCGCGTCGCCGTCGAACGCTCGTGCGATCTCGGTGACGAACGCTGTTTGCGCGAACGGTAATGCAATCCGGTACAGTTCGCCGCCGCCGATGCAGAACGCGGGCGCAGGATACTCGACTCGGACGAGCGCGTCATCCAGTGACGATGCAACCGATGCGCCGTCGGCGTGGTAGTCGCGCTGACGCGTGACGACGATGTTCTGGCGCTCAGGCAGTGCGTGCGGAAGCGACTCCCAGGTTCGCCGACCCATGATGATCGCGTGGCCCGTGGTGAGCGAGCGAAAGCGCCGCAGATCCTCGGCAAGACGCCAAGGCAGCTTGCCGTGGCGCCCGATGACGCCGTTGCTTGCGACCGCCACGATCAAGGCGAGTGCCGGGCGCATTCGATCGGCGTGGCGTTGATGCCGGACTCGCAATACGGCGCACAAGCAGCCGAATGCGCACACGGCGGGAATGTCATAATCCGCCGATTATAGCCAGCCCGCTCAACGCGCCTGCGCCTGAAGCGTGTATTACCCGCGCTCGTTCCTCAAGTTCATTCTGCTCGGCTTCCTGCTCGTCAGCCTGCCGCTCGTCTACGCGCTCGCCGAGCTGATCCTGTCGCTCGACCGGCTCGAGTCGCAGGGTCGCCAGGAGGTGCTCCAGGCGGCGCAGGCAGGCCGCACGAGCCGGCTTTTGTATGAGCAGGCGACGACGCTCGAGCGCATCGCGCGCCAGCATCTGATTCTCGAAGACAGTGCGCTCCTCGACGAGTACGCGCACCTGCGCGAGGAATTCCGGCAGACGACGCGCCAGCTGGCGGCGCTGCCGCTCGAGCCGGGATCGCAGGAGGCGCTCGAAAAACTCGCGGATCGTGAAAGCCGGCTGCACAACCTGCTCACCGCACCGGGGCGAGGACCTGAAGCGGCCGACGAGCTCGCGGACGGCTATTCGAAACTCGTTGATGGCGCGCAGTCGATGCTCGCCGCGACCAACCAGTTGACACAGCGCGCCATCGAGCGGCTGCAGGAAACGGCGACGCAGGGGCGCGAGAAATGGATTTACGTGGGACTCGCGACCGTCGGCATCGCGATTGCGCTGGCGATCGTTTTCGCGACGCTGATTGCGCGCCCGATCCGGCAACTCGATCTTGCGATCCGGCAAATGGGCAGCGCCGACTTCACGCATGCGATCAAGCTTACCGGGCCTCAGGATCTTCGCTACGTCGGCCAGCGGCTCGAGTGGCTGCGCGGCCGCCTGTCCGAGCTCGAACAGCAGCAGGCGCAGTTTCTGCGCCACGTCTCGCATGAATTGAAGACGCCGCTCACTGCGGTGCGCGAGGGTGCCGAGCTGCTGCGCGACGACGTGGGCGGCAAGCTGACGCCGGAGCAGCGCGACATCGTCCGTATCGTGCGCGACAATACGCTGTCACTGCAGAAGCTGATCGAGGATCTGCTTGCGTACCAGCAGACGCGTGGCGCCGAACCGGCCGCGCTCGGTCCGGTCGCACTGCCGGATGTGGTAACCCGCGTCGTGAAGGAGCAGCGGCTTGCAGCACTCGCGCGCATGATCGCATTCGAAGCGAGCATGCGCCCCGCGACGGTGATAGGCGACGCGGAGCGATTGCGCACGATCGTCGACAACCTGCTGTCCAATGCGATCAAGTATTCGCCGCGGAACGCCACCGTCCAGTTGAATGTTGGCGTAAAGGACGGCTTCGCGGTGCTCGACGTGATTGACGAGGGCCGCGGCGTTGCGGCCGCCGATCGGAGCCGCATTTTCGAGTCGTTCTATCAGGGACCACCACCCGTCGACGGACGCATCAAGGGTTCCGGTCTCGGGCTTGCCATTGCGCGCGAATACGCACTTTCGCAGGGCGGCCGCATCGAGGTCGCCGGTCGCGGCGACGGCAAGAGCGGCGCATGGTTCCGCTTGTCGCTGCCGCTCGCCGCTTTGGAAGCGTTGCCCAGGCAGGCAACGCTGCCGGCAACTGCGCTTGCGAGCAGCAAATGAGATTTCACCCGCGGCTCGCGGCCATGGCGCTCGCGATGACGATGGCAGCGTGCGCGTCGCTGCCGACGCCTGTCATGCCCGCGGACGAGAACGATCCGGAGACGTTTGCGACGCCGCCGCTGACGCCGATGGTCGAATCGCCGCCCATCGAGCCCGTCGAGCCGCCGTTGCCAAATCCACCGGCTCCGGCTCCGGCATCGGATGCGTCGACGCAAGCGCCCGCGCTGCCATCGGTGATTGTCGTGACGCCAGCCCCATCGCCGGAGCCGCCGACGGAAGATCAGCAGATGCTGACACTGCTCGCCGACCTGCAACGATTCGGAAGCCTGCAGAACGAGGAATTGAAGCGCGAGCTTGCCGCGGCAACGCAGACGTTCGCACGCCAGCGCAACGACGTGAACCGCGTGCGCCTCGCGGTGCTCTACACGCTGGCGCGGGGGTCGCCGCAGGACGATCAGCGTGCGCTGCAGCTTTTCGAAAACGTCGCGAAAAGCGCGCCGCCCACGTCGCCGATTCGCCATCTCGCTGCGGTACTGCAGGCGCAGGTGGTCGAGCGTCAGCACGCGGTACACGACGAGCAGCAAAAGGCCGACGCGGCGATTCAGAAGCTCGAGGCGTTGCGCGCGATGGAACGCAGCCTGTTGCGCGATCGCGTGCGCAGCGGGGGCGGTGGTGGCGGCGGTGCCGGCGCCGGCGGCAGCGGCCGTTGAAACGGGTTGGGCCCGTTGAGAGGACTTCATGAATCAGGGTGACATCCTGCTGGTCGACGACGACCCCGACCTGCTCAAGCTCATCAGCTTGCGCCTCACGTCGGCGAGTTACCGCGTGCGCACGGCTGACAGCGGTGAAACGGCGCTCGCGACGATCGCGGTCGAGCGTCCCGCAATCGTCATCACCGACTTGCGAATGCCCGGCATCGACGGGCTGCAGCTCTTCGAAGCGATACACCGGCAGCACCCGGCGCTTCCGGTGATCATCCTGACCGCGCACGGGACGATTCCCGATGCGGTCAACGCCACGCAGCGCGGTGTCTTCGGCTACCTGACCAAGCCGTTCGACAGCCAGGACCTGTTGCAGAAAGTGGCCGCGGCGCTCGAAGCGTCCGGAGGCGAACCCGCGGGCAGCGAAAGCACCGCCAGTGCGTGGCGAGTCGGCATCATCACGCGCAGCCCACGGATGGAAGGCGTGTTGCGGCAAGCGAAGCTCGTGGCGGATTCCGATGCAAGCGTCCTGATCTTCGGTGAGTCGGGCACGGGCAAGGAATTGCTCGCACGCGCGATCCACCAGGCGAGCCGGCGCAGCGAAAAATCGTTTGTCGCCGTCAACTGCGGCGCCATTCCGGCCGATTTGCTCGAATCCGAACTCTTCGGACACTCGCGCGGCGCGTTCACCGGCGCGGTCCAGGCTCACAAGGGTCTGTTCCAGGCGGCGGATGGCGGCACGCTGCTCCTGGACGAGATCGGCGACATGCCGCTCCCGCTCCAGGTGAAGCTGCTGCGCGTCCTGCAGGAAGGGGAAGTGCGTCCGGTGGGATCGACGCAGGCGATTCCCGTCGACGTCCGCATGATATCGGCCACGCATCGCGACCTGGACTCGCAGCGCGAGCAGGGTCTGTTTCGTGAAGATCTGTTTTACCGGCTGAACGTCGTATCGCTCAAGCTGCCGTCGCTCGCCGACCGTCGCGAGGACATCCCGCTCCTGGCGGCGCACATCCTGCGCCGGCTTGCGGAGCGCTATCGCAAGCCGGCACCGTCGCTCGCGCCGGATGCGATGGCGCTGCTGATCGCGGCACCGTGGCCGGGGAACGTGCGGCAGTTGTTGAATCTGCTCGAGCAGGCCGTTGCGCTCACCACGACGCCGGTGATTCCGGCGACGCTGGTGCAGGCGGCGCTCAAGGAAGACGCACTGGCACTCGTTCCCTTCGAGGAGGCGCGCAAGACGTTCGAGCGCGATTATCTCGTTCGACTCCTGAAAATCACCGGTGGAAATGTCACCCAGGCCGCCCAACTCGCGAAGCGCAATCGCACCGAGTTCTACAAGCTGCTGCAGCGCCATCGGCTCGAACCCGGAATGTTCAAGGAAGCGAAAACGTGAGTGCAAAATGCGTCGACAGATCGGATGATGTTGCTGACCGTCGTGTCGCTCGCTGACGACAGCAGAAACGCCGTTCATTCAAGGAGTTGCAAGAGCAACCCCGCATCGTGTCGGTGACCTGCGACAAAAACGCTCACGGGCCGATCTGCAAGGTTCGCACGACCGACGGTTTTGACGCGCGTCGACAGAGGCGGACGATACCTTTGATCGTCGATGGCGTGGCCGGAGAATCAAGTGGCATGTCGATTGCTTTAACGCCTGCGTAATCATCGCGCGAAGGCGCGTCGTAAAGTGGATCGACATCATGGAAGCCCAGGCCCCCGACATCGCGCAACACTTCAGCGCAAGCGCGACGGTGTCAATCGTCGACAAACCGAAGCGCGATGAAGACGTTCGCGCCGAGGAAGCCGAACTCGAGCGACTGGCCGATCGTATAAGCGCCGCGCGTAGCGTTTACTGAAGCGCCCACGTCGCGCGCTCGACGACTCGCGCCAAACTTTCCTGTAGTGCAGAGGCGTGGCGCCTTGCCATTCCGCGCCGGAACGCGTTGACAGCGGGCTTCTCTTTCCCCGGTTATCGTGAGGTATGCTCGCTTTTCGTGCACGCACCTTGTCGCGTCGGACGAAATCGGGAACGTCATGCAGCAATTTCTGGCGCTGGTGCAATCGATCCTCGACACCGGCACGTGGCAGGAAAACCGCACCGGCGTCCGCTCGATCAGCGTTGCGGGCGCGTCGATGCGCTTCGACATGGCCAAAGGCTTTCCGGCGATCACGACGCGCCGGTTGCCGTTCAAGTCCGCCGTCGCGGAACTCGTGGGATTTCTGCGCGCCAGCCGCAGCGCCGCCGATTTTCGTGCGTTGGGATGCAAGGTCTGGGACCAGAACGCGAACGAAAACCCGCAATGGCTCGCGAGCCCCTATCGGATCGAGCCGGATTACCTCGGCGAAATCTATGGGTACCAGTGGCGCGAGTGGCCTGCGTACAAGCTTCTGGACGCCGGCCGCCCGGCGCAGGTCGATGATGCGCTCACGCGGGGTTATCGCCTGATCGGACGAATCGTCGACGACGGCGAGGAGAAGGTGCTGCTGCACAAGCCGATCGATCAGTTGCGCGAATGTCTCGACACCATCATCGCGAAGCCGACCGATCGCAGGCTCGTGTTCCATGCATGGAACTGCGCGCAGCTCGACCAGATGGCGCTGCCTCCGTGTCACTTGCTCTATCAGTTCCTGCCCAATGTCGCGAAGCGAGAGCTATCGTTGTGCCTCTATGTGCGCTCGAACGATATCGGCCTCGGCGCTCCGTTCAATCTGTGCGAGGCGGGCGTATTGCTGGCGCTCGTCGGGCGACTCACCGGTTACGCGCCGCGGTTCCTGACGTATTTCATCGGCGACGCGCACATCTACGAGAATCATCTCGACATGTTGCGCGAGCAGCTGCGTCGCGAGCCGTACGCGCCACCGCGGCTCGTGATTTCCACGCGCGTCCCGGACTTTGCGAAAACAGGTCGGTATGAACCCGAATGGCTCGACCGCGTCGATCCG
>JALYSS010000085.1 GCA_030854685.1 Pseudomonadota bacterium
GCGTCCGGCGACTCGCGCGCTCGGGCCGCTGGGCGACCGGATCGGAGGGCTCGACCGACGCCGGTCCGATGTTCACTTGAACCACCCCTTGCGAGCCGCTTCGACGAACTCGCCCGGCTTGCCGCCGCTCGCCGGCAGAACGAGTTGCAGTTGCTGCGGATTCGGTGGATAGCAGACCCCGGCGTCGGCGCAACCCTGAGAATCGGCGTGGAGTGTAACGGTCTGGCCCGACGCGGCTTTCGCGAGCGGCACGCGGACGACGACGACGCCCCGGTACGTATCGACGTCGCCGAAAAAGGCGTCGTGCTTCGGCTTGCCGGGCGGCAATAGTGGCTTGCCCGATGCGACCGGGTCTGTGGTGAATCGCAGCTTGTCGCGGTAGAGGTAATAGCCATCCGCGACGTCGAATCGGGCCTCGATCGTCGAGGCGTCGAGCGCACGCGCCGACAAACGGAATGCCTGTTCCGGCGGCAGAAGCTTCGGCGCAAGCGACGGCAGGCCCTCGGCATGCACCTGCATCACCATGAACGCGAGGAGCGTAGACAGCCAGCGCAAGTCAGCGAGGCGTAGTCGCGGCCACGAGCCAGTCGAGATAGCGCGCATCGCCCGCGACAATGGGAATTGCGACGATCTCCGGGGTGTCATAGGGGTGGATTTTCCGGATTGTGCCCTCCACCTTGGAATACAACGCGGAACGTGTCTTGATGGCAACCGGAATCTCCTCTCCCGTTTCGATTCGGCCGCGCCAGTGATAAATTGATTCGACCGGTCCACCGATGTTCACGCATGCCGCGAGTCGATCATCGAGCAAAGCCGTGGCGAGCGCCGTCGCAACGGTGCGGTCGGGCACGTTCGTGAGCACGAGTAACGCGGCAGTTTGCAAGGAGTTGTCATGCGTTTCGTAATGCTGGCCATTGTACTGATCTTCCCGCTGGTGGACCTCGCGGTCACGGCAAGGTTCGCCCGTTGGAGCGGCGCGCCGCTCTGGATGTGGCTTGCGGGGTCTGCCGCGGCCGGTTTGTGGGTACTCGCTAACGAACGGGTCCAGTTCCGTTCCCGCGCCCTCGCGTCGTTTCGCGGCGAGCCGCTGATGCGAGGTCTTCTCGACAGCGGCCGGCGCGTCGTTGCGGGCGTACTGCTCATCGCGCCGGGCATCCTGTCCGACGCGCTCGCACTGCTCCTGCTGATGCTGCCGATCAATCAGCGTGGCGGCCTCGGGCCGCAACCCGTCGCCGCCGGTCGCCCGACGTATCGGGGTGAGCGCACGGTCGACGGCGACTATCGGCGCCTCGATTAGAAATCGGTGTCGGAGACACCGATTTCAGCCCTTCATCCGGTCGAGCAGTGTGGGCTGGTCCTTGCGGGCGCGGCGATACGCCCAGAGCATCATGACGATGCCGGCGACGACCATCGGCATCGACAGCCATTGACCCATCGTGAAGCCGCCGGCGAGAAAACCGAGGAAATTGTCCGGCTCGCGCGCGAATTCGCCGATGAAGCGAAACGTCCCATAGCCGATCAGGAAGAGGCCGGACACGGCGCCCATCGGTCGATTTCGCGAAGCATAAATCCATAGCACGATGAAAAGCAGTACGCCCTCGAGACCGAATTCGTAGAGCTGCGACGGGTGTCGGGGCAGCGAGTCCACCTGCGGGAACACCATCGCCCACGGAACGTCGGTCGGGCGCCCGACGAGTTCGCCGTTGATGAAATTCCCGAGGCGGCCGGCGCCGAGGCCCAATGGACAGAGCGGTGCCACGAAATCCGTCACGTCGAGCAACGACTTGTGCCGGTGCCGCGCGAAGAACCACAGGGCGATCAGCACGCCGAGAAAGCCGCCATGGAAGCTCATTCCGCCGTGCCAGACCTCGAAGATTTCGAGCGGATGGGCGAAGTAATAGGACGGCTTGTAGAACAGCACGTAGCCGAGCCGGCCGCCGAGGATCACGCCGAACACGCCAAAGAACAGCATGTCGTCGACGTCGGAAAGCCGCCAGCCCGTGAGCATCTGCTGGCGTGCGCGCCGACGCCCGAGCACGATGAACACGATGAACCCGACGAGGTACATGAGACCGTACCAGCGCACGGAAAGCGGGCCGACGTGAAAGGCGACCGGGTCGAATTGCGGGTAGACGAGCACACGCTGCATATATCATAGAAGGCTTGTTCCCCGCCGCCCGTACGGAGATTTTCGCTTGCCCATGAACCGCCGCTCCCGATCGATCACCCACGGCGTCGCCCGCTCGCCCAACCGCGCGATGCTGCGCGCCGTGGGCTTCGGCGACGCCGACTTCGAAAAACCGATCGTCGGCGTCGCCAACGGACACAGCACGATGAATCCGTGCAATGCGGGCATCCAGCCGCTCGTCGACCGCGCGATGCACGCGCTGCACGACGCGGGCGCGATGCCGCAGGTCTTCGGCGTGCCGACCGTCACCGACGGCATCGGCATGGGGACCGAAGGCATGAAATATTCGCTGGTATCGCGCGAAGTCATCGCCGACGCGATCGAAACCGCGGTGAACGGCCAGTGCATGGACGGCGTGCTCGTCGTCGGTGGCTGCGACAAGAACATGCCGGCCGCGATGATGGCGATGGCGCGGATCAACGTTCCGGGAATCTTCGTCTACGCCGGCACCATCAAGCCCGGTCATTGGAAGGGACAGACGCTGACGATCGTCTCGCCGTTCGAGGCCGTCGGCGCCTACACGGCGGGCAAGCTCGCCAAGGAGGATTACGACGGGATTGAACGCAATGCGTGTCCGTCGGTCGGCGCCTGCGGCGGGATGTACACGGCGAACACGATGTCGTCGTCGTTCGAGGCGCTTGGCATGAGCCTCCTCGGCAGCTCGCAGCTCGCGTCGCCCGATCCGGAAAAGGCCGACTCGTCGGCGCGGTCCGCGGAAGTGCTGGTCGGCGCGATCGCGAAGGACTTGAAGCCGCGCGACATCGTCACGCGCCGTTCGATCGAAAATGCGATCTCGCTGGTGATGGCGACCGGCGGCTCGACGAATGCCGTGCTCCACTATCTCGCGATCGCGTCGGCGGCCGAGGTCGAATGGACGATCGACGACTTCGAGCGCATTCGAAAGCGCGTCCCGGTGCTGTGCGACCTGAAGCCTTCGGGGCGCTACGTCGCCGTCGATTTCAACGCGGCCGGCGGCGTGCCGCAAGTGCTGCGGATGCTGCTCGACGCGGGACTGCTGCACGGCGATTGCATGACGATCACCGGCCGCCCGATCGGCGAGGAACTGGCGACCGTACCCGCGCGTCCGCGCGCCGATCAGGACGTCATCCGGCCATTCGACAAGCCGATGTACGCGCAGGGCCATCTCGCGATCCTGCGCGGCAATCTCGCGCCGGAAGGGTGCGTCGCGAAGATCACCGGGCTCAAGCATCCGGTCATCACCGGACCTGCACGCGTGTTCGATTCCGAGGCACAATGCATGGAAGCGATTCTCGCGCGGCAAATCCGTCCCGGCGACGTCATCGTGATCCGCTACGAAGGACCCAAGGGCGGTCCCGGCATGCAGGAAATGCTGGCGCCGACATCGGCACTGATCGGACAGGGCCTCGGCGAATCGGTGGGACTCGTCACCGACGGCCGCTTCTCCGGCGGCACGTGGGGCATGGTCGTCGGCCACGTCGCGCCTGAAGCGTACGTCGGCGGAATGATCGCGCTCGTCGAGGAAGGCGATTCGATCACGATCGACGCGCATCGGCTGCTGTTGGCGCTCAACGTCGACGATACGATCCTCGCCTTGCGTCGCGCGCGCTGGCGCCCGCCCGCGCCCCGGTACACGCGTGGCCTGCTTGGCAAGTACATGCGCCTCGTCTCCACGGCAAGCCTTGGCGCGATCACCGACGGGATGGACTGACCACGCGCAATGGAACCGCGACCGGCCGCCGCCGTCCGACAGCCCACGCGGCAGGAACATTGTCGCCGCGCCACTGTTGGCGTGTTATCGCCCCCGTGCCAACCCCGCAAGCGCTCGAAGCCAGAGATTCGCATGTCCCCAACGACGCTCGCCCGCATCGCCCTCGTTTCGCTCGCCGCGCTGGCCGCGGGCTGCGCCAGCCTGGACCAGGAGGGGAACACCAGCGGCCCGGTGGCCAATGCGCCTTCGCTCGCCGTCGGCGCGCGCTGGACGTATCGCGGCCGCGAAGGCTTCCGCGTGCCGCTCGTCTGGGAAGAAACGCACGAAGTCACCGGCCTCCGTCCCGACGGCATTCACGTGCGCGTGACGGCCGAGGGACCGCAGGTGCACGGCTCGCGCGAGGAGATCCTTGCCGCACCCGGCGTCGTGAAGACCGGCGCGCTGATGGACATCGAGACGCGCCGCTTCACCGAGCCCCTCGTTCGCTTTCGGTTCCCGCTCGCGCCGGGCGAAACGTGGAACCAATGGGTCGACAACTTCAACGAGAAGACGAACAAGGCCGGGCAGATCAACCGCTACGTGCGCGTCGGCGGCTGGGAAAAGGTGGCGACGCCCGCCGGCGTATTCGACGCGATCCGCCTGCGCGTGATCATGCGCCTCGACGACGAGGAGTTCTGGCGCTATCCGACGA
>JALYSS010000094.1 GCA_030854685.1 Pseudomonadota bacterium
GGCGCGGCGTAACTTTGTGGTTGGCACGCGGCAACCGAAAGTGGTGCGATTTTCGCCACCAGGCAGAGTCTTGTCGCGGATATTCCTGAACGTCCGGTCGCCGAACGGATATGCCTCGTCGAAGCGATACGGGACAGCATTTCGGCTGCGCCGGAGGCACCCACCCAGGTGGCAGTGTTTACCGATATACGAGGCATATGCCTTGATATATCCTGCCATCTTGCATACACCAAGTATCCACCGCGCACGAGACGCAGTCATGAGCCACATAGCTAAACTGTTTACCAACGGGCGCAGCCAAGCGGTACGCCACGGCCAGGGCCCGGCGAAGCGTTTCGCGTCCACCTTCGCGAGGGTCTGGCAGCTGTAAGCGAGCATCAGTGGCAAGCTATGTTTACGCGTGGAATCCACGGCTTTGGGGTTGGCCCGAGCAGCGACGAGAGCGGCGCAGGATCGCCACGCGCGGCCACGTCGACATCGAGTGGGCATGCGGGCGCACGCGGGCGATCGAGCAGGGATCGCGGGCGTTTTTCGTGCGCCTCGGCGTGCCGCCAAAGGGCCTGATCGGATCCGGTTACGCGCTGACCGAACCCTGGGAAAACGTCCATTGGCTCGCCGACAGGGCGGCGGCCGGCGCGCGCACGCACTACCTGAAACTGCGGCTCGACGCGCTGTTCGACACGCCGCTCATCACGCTCGACGAGCTTGCGCGACCGCCATTCGGCCGCTTTCGCTGGGCAGTGCGGCAGTCGGGCACGCGATTGCCGTCGTCGATCGCCGAAGCGCTCGAGCCGTGGTGGGAAGCGCGCGTGTCGGACGCGCGGCAGGCGCCCGTCGCGCGCAGCCGAAAGCGCGCAACGAGCGCTCGATGACGAAACGGTAGAAGGACGCGGCCTCTCGCGGCGCCTCGGGTAACATTGCGCTCGTACCATTGCCGGTGATTCCCACGAGGACGCTCATGCACTATCTTCTCTTCTACGAACTCGGACCTGATTACGTCGAGCGCCGCGGCACGCATCGCGCGGAGCACCTGAAACTCGCCTGGCAGGCGCAAGCGGCCGATGGACTGGTCCTGGGAGGCGCGCTGGCCGAACCCAGCGACCGGGCCGTGCTCCTTTTCCAAGGCGATTCGCCGGACGCCGCGAAGCGCTTCGCGAATGCCGACCCGTACGTGCGCAACGGACTGGTGAAGCGCTGGGAGGTGCGGACGTGGACGACTGTCGTCGGGAACCAGGCGTCGATGCCGGTTCATCCCGAATGAGCACCCCCGGGCCATCCCGGGATGCGAACAGCGCCCTCGCCGGGGGCAGCGCAGCGGCCGTCCTGGCCAATGCGCCCGCGAGCATGGAGTTGGTATGAATCCCCAAGCCGCTCGGGGGCACGCCTTTCGTGCATTGCACGAGCGACCGCGCGTATTCGCGATTCCGAATCCCTGGGACGCCGGGTCGGCGAAGATGCTTGCAGCCCTCGGGTTCGAGGCGCTCGCCACGACGAGCGCCGGCTTCGCATTTTCGCTCGGCAAGCCGGACGCGGAAGGCGCGGTCGATCGCAACGAAACGCTTGCCAACGTGCGTGCGATCGTCGACGCGACGCCGCTGCCGGTCAGCGCCGACCTCGAAAACGGCTTCGGCGACGATCCGGCGACCTGCGCGGAAACGATTCGCCTCGCGGCTGCGGCCGGGCTCGTCGGCGGCTCGATCGAGGATGCGACCGGGCGTACCGAGCGCGCGATCTATGCATTCGACGAGGCGCTCGAGCGCGTGCGCGCCGCCGTCGCAGCCGCGCGCGACGTGCCGTTTCCGTTCACGTTGACGGCGCGCGCCGAGAATTTCCTGCACGGCATCGTGGACCTTCCCGACACGATCCGGCGCCTCGTCGCCTTTGCCGATGCCGGCGCCGATGTCCTCTACGCGCCGGGTTTGCGAAGTCGCGAGCACATCACGGAAGTCGTGCATGCCGTCGCGCCCAAGCCCGTCAATGTCCTGATGGGATTGGCTGGGCCGTCGTTCTCGCTCGCGGAACTCGAGGGCTGGGGCGTGCGCCGTGTCAGCGTCGGTTCCTCGCTCGCCCGCGCCGCGTACGGAGCGTTCCTGAGCGCCGCCCGCGAGGTTCGCAAGGAAGGAACATTCGCTTTCGCGCGCGACGCGATTCCGTTCGCCGAGATCAATGCGATGTTCAGGCCGGCGGCCAAACCGTCCCCGGACGCTCCAGCGGAATGAGCGCGACGAGCCTGATGGTCGGCATCTTCACCGGCGCCATCGGCGTCGGCTACTTCATGTACGGCAAGCGACAGGCGAAGTTCGTGCCGCTGATCGCCGGCATGATGCTCTGCGTCTATCCGTATTTCGTCGAAGGCGTGATCTGGCTGCTCATCGTTGGCGCAACCCTGATGGCGGCGCCCTTCCTGATCGACTTCTAGTACGCCAACCGATAAGTTTGCGTACATGCCAAGACGCGCATCCGCGCGCCGAGTGCGCGAAGCGAACCGCAGACATAGCCATTGCCATGGCGAGGATGAGCGACAAGGCAATCGACGATGCGGGGCGCGTCGAACATAGCGAAACTCATGGGTTGGCGTACTAGTGTTGGCGATCGGCGCCCGGCAAGTCCGATGATCCGCGCGCTGGCCCGGCTGCGCGGCGAATGGGCGCTGCCGGTGGGGATCGCGACGACGCTCGCGTTCGCGGTCTTCGGCAAGGATTGGTTCGCCGATCTTTCGAGCATGCCGTGGTTTGCCTTCGTCCTCGCGTGGCTCTTCTGCGCGATCATGGTCTGCGCGTTCGCGGTCGTCCGTCACGCTGAAACGCTTGCGGAACGGCTCGGCGAGCCGTACGGCACGCTCGTGCTCACGGTCTCCATGAGCGGCATGGAGATGATGATGATCGCGGCCGTCATGTTCACGGGCCATGGCAGCGCATCGCTCGCGCGCGATACGATGCTCGCGATCGTCATGATTGTGCTGAACGGCCTCGTCGGCGCATGCCTGCTGGTGGGCGGGCTGCGCTACCGCGAGCAGACGTACAACCTCTACAGCGCCAACTCCTTTTTGGCGGTCATCCTGCCATTGTCGGTCCTCGGTCTCGTGCTCCCTGGATTCACCGTTTCCACACCGGGCCCCACGCTCTCCACGCTGCAATCGATCTTCCTGATCTTCATGTCGCTCGTGCTGTACGGCGTGTTCCTGGCGATCCAGACGCAGCGCCATCGCGACTATTTCGTAGCACCCGAAGAGCCGCGGCCGCCGGACGGACCTGCGACGACGACCGGCGCGGACGGGTCGGCGGCCTGCCACGTCGGGATGCTGATCGCCTACGCCATTCCGATCGTGCTCCTCGCGAAGCAGATCGCGCTGCCGATCGATTACGGCATCAGCGTCCTGCGTGCGCCAACCGCGTTCGGCGGGTTGCTGGTCGCAGTGCTGATCCTTGCGCCCGAATCGATGGCCGCGGTACGTTCAGCACTCGCGAACCAGCTCCAGCGATCAATCAACGTCGCGCTCGGCACGGCGCTGTCGAGCATCAGCCTGACGATCCCCGCCGTGCTGGCGATCGGGTTCATCACGCACCAGTCGATCGTGCTCGGACTCGATGCCGTCGATACGGTGCTGCTGCTGCTGACGCTCGTTGTCAGCATGCTGACGTTCGCACTCGCGCGGACGAACGTGCTGCTCGGGGCCGTGCACCTGGTGCTGTTCCTCGCGTACCTCATGCTGATCGTCGAGAAATAAGGTCTTGGCACCATGCGGCAGCCGATTACCGGTTTCCACCGCGACCACGAGCAGCACTGGGTCGCGGAACTCGCCTGCGGGCATTTCCAGCACGTTCGCCATGTGCCGCCGTGGATCAATCGTCCGTGGGTCACGACGTCGCAGGGCAGGGCGCGCGCCATCGGCCGGATGCTCGAATGCAGGAAGTGCGACGCGGGCGCGCCGCGGGATTCGCCGCCACGATGACGGTGTCGCAGGTGTCATTCCGGACGCAGTAAGCGAAACGAACGAAAAATGTCCGGGATGACACCTCCGGCACCGGCTTTTGGAATTACACCTCCGACACCGCGTTTCGGCGCGTCAGTTCGTCGCGAAGCAGTACAGATAGCCCGCGCTGCCGGTTGCCGCGAGCTTCGGGATACTGCAGCCGGCGGATTTGTGCGACGAATTCCAGGATGCGTTGGCGACCGGGTCGGGGTTCGTGCCTTTGCGGTCGAGGTGGCCGACCATCGCGTGACCTTCGTCGCCGCGCTTGGTCCAGTTGCCGCAGGTCAAGTCCTCGCTGCCGCTGAACGCGGTGCCGTCGGACTTCGAGCCGGTGAGGATGTCGTGCCGGTTCGGCGTGTCGCCGAAACCGTTGACGACCGCACCCTTCTCGGTCAGCGCCGTCTGCTTGTCCAGGTTGTTGCTGCCATGGAGTTCGGCGACGTCCTTCGCGATCACCGCACCCTTGGCGTTGCGCCAGGGCCCCGCACCGATGCGATCGCGCGCGTTGACCGCGCCCGGTCCCTGCGTACTGAGGTAGGCGTGCCACGCATGGTCGCCCGCGCCCACCGCCGCCGCGAGCGCCTGGCAGTGCTGGTCGGCGCCTGCGAGACCGCCATAATCGGCACCGTTGCCCGATCCGGTGCTCGTGACGAAAAACGTCATCCGGGCCTTCGACGCGGAACTCGCCATCGCATCGGACTTCTGCACGGACGCCATGTCGCCGCAGCCTGCGACGAGCACTACGATCGCGACGGCGGCGCCGTACGTGAATCCGGTCATCGTGATTCTCCCTGTCGGTTGATCAGCGGTTGCCAAGCCCTGCGGCCGTCTGTCAACATCCGGCGACGGG
>JALYSS010000118.1 GCA_030854685.1 Pseudomonadota bacterium
ATTTCGTCGACTGCGTCGCCGGTGCGAAGGTCATCGCCGCGATGCCGTCGCTGCGCGTGCGGAGCGTGAAGAAAGGCGAGTGAGCGAATCCCGCGGGACCCTGGCTGCGCCCTTCACGGTCGATTCGGGCAAGGCGGCTCGCCAGGATGAGTTTTGGCCTGAACCTGCCGGAGAACCGCGCACATTTGTCCGAGCGCCTCACTGAGCTTTCCGCAGCGACCCTGATCGCGATGCGAAGATCTGACGTTGCGATCATCGGCGGGGCGATCGTCGGATCCGCCACGGCGTATTTCGTCAAGCGCCTGGCGCCGGCATGCAATGTCGTCGTCATCGAGCCGGACAGCACGTACGAGTTCGCGTCGACGCTGCGCGCATCGGGTGGTGCGCGCCGCCAGTTCTCCTGTCCCGAGAACATCGAGATGTCGAACTTCGGCATTGCATTCATCAAGGAAGCCGACGCAACGCTCGCGGTGGACGGCGCGCCGGCGCACGTCGAATGGTGCGAAGGCGGGTATCTGTTTATCGTCGGGCCGGCGGATGTCGACGCGTTGCGCGCCAACCACGCTATCCAGCAGGCGCACGGCGTTCGGGCGGACTGGCTCGGTACCGACGAGCTGCACGCGCGGTTTCCATCGATGAATCTCGACGGCATTGCGGCCGGCGTTCATACACCGGAGGATGGCTGGTGCGATCCCAACGGCTTGCTGCAGGGATTGCGCAAGAAAGCGCGCTCGCTCGGCGTCGAATACGTCGACGATCGCGTCGTGAGCATCGACCACGACGCGACGATGGCACGTTCGGTGCGTCTGTCGTCGGGTGCCGCGATCGCGGCCAATTACATCGTGGACGCCGCTGGTGCGTGGGCGAAGGAGGTCGCGGCGATGGTGGGCATGCCGCTTCCGATCGAGCCGTTGCGTCGTTTTGAGCATTACTTCGAGACGCCGAACCGGATCGAGCCGCTGCCGTACGTGAAGGACGCGGCGCGCCTTGCATTCCGGCCGGAGGGGCGCGGCTATTCCGGCGGGCTGGTCGATTCCGGCGAGCCGCGCGGCTACAACTTCGACGTCGACCACGACTATTTCGAGCGCGTCGTATGGCCCGCGCTCGCGCATCGCTTTCCCGCGTTCGAAGCGTGTCGCTGCCACCGCACATGGTCGGGGCTCTACGAGCAGAACGAGCTCGACGGCAATCCGGTGATCGGCCGCTGGTCGGGCCGGATGGAGAATTTTCTCGTCGCCGCCGGATTCTCGGGTCACGGCATGATGCACGCGCCCGCAGCCGGTCGCGCGATCGCCGAGCTCATCGTGCACGGACGATACGAGACGCTCGACCTGGCGCGGTTCGGCTATCCACGAATCGCCGAGCACGCGCCCTATCCCGAACGGGGAATTCTTTGACGCAGGCGCTGCGGGGAGACTCGCGAGCTTTACGAGCGCTTCGGCGGCTTGCCGCGCGTGCGGTTGCGGTTGACGCCGGACTTCTTCGGCGCGTTCGCGCGAACGAGAGCCAGCGCATCGCGCAAATTCGCTCGTGGCGCTGCCGGATGCCCGACGTAGCAATCGAGCGTATCGCCGGCCCTGCGTGCGAATTTCACGGCGTCGAGCAGACCGGCGCTCGCCATGGCCGCAATGTCCTCGCGATCGTGTTCGTCGAAGCGGCCCAGCTTCGATATCGCGAGGTCGACTGGCGCGAGCACGCGGACGTCCATCTTCGCCGGATCGATGCCGGCAAGATGGAGCGGCTCGGAATCGTCGAGCGCATCTTCGTGCATGGGCCCCAGCGTGTCGTTGTAATGGGCATCGAGATAAACGGAAGCCGGATTTCCGCTTCGATCGACGTACGCTTCTTCCAGGTCGGCCGGCAAATGAACGCGGAGCGAGATCGTGGCGTCAACGTCTTTCGACACCCACGCGCCGACATAAAAGAGCGCCGCTGCCCCGCCTGCGATATAGACGTGAAGCGGAAGCATCTTCGGATCGACATCGTCGAGCAATCTTTCGACACGCTTGAACAATCGGCCGACTGCCTGGACATAGCCCGGATCGAGATCGGCGCGCGGATTCATGCGGTCGTCGTTGCGCGAGCCGATCGCCACGCCCCGTCAACCAGCTTGAAAAGGCGAGCGAGCCTGATCGGGCTCGCCTCCAGCCAGCGACGATAGCCGTCGACGGTCACAACGTCAGGAGCAAGCTTCGTCGCGAGAACAAGCAAGCGATCGCGTGGCAGACGCCGACTCGTGGCCAGGGCGATCGCGACCCCGGCAAGGAACGCATCGGCGTAGCCGGTTGCGCGAAACGATTGCGCCGTGAAGGGGCCGTTCGCGAGCGCGGCGATATGGCTCTCTTCCTCGCGCGACAGGCGTACTGGAAAGCGCCGATGCGCCGCGAGTGCTGCGAATGCATCGCCCGCCACCTGGCCGCGCGACACGGAAGGCGACGTCAACTCGATCGCCGCCAGAGTTCGGCTCGCGTTCGCGTCCAGCTTCAACTGCACCAGGCGCCCACCTCGGGCCGCGAGCGATCGGCGCGAGCGGCGCATCCGGGCAGCCGCAGTATTGTCCATCTTCGCTCGTGCACGAGTCATGGCGAAATGTAACACGTTACATATGCCGTGTCATCTGCCGTCGCGCAAGTCGTGCAGGTCGTGCAGGTCACTTCAGCCCGGATAAAGAGCCGTGCACGAGGAGCCGTCTATCATCGCGCAATGACGCCACGTCGCGCATGGAGCGTTCGAGCGTCAGCATCGAAACTATTTTCCGGGAACGTGTGAGCCTCGCTTGAATGATGAGGTAGGTCGATCGGGCAATAGCGCGCGTCAGCGACCGCGCGGCATCAGCGTCAGTTCCGGCCGCGGCTTGTCGCGCAGGCTGCCGTCCGGCAGCGTGACCTGGCATTCGTTGACGATGCGCGCGCTGCAGGCCGCGCACTTCGCCGCATCGAGCTTGCGGTAGATGACCGCAACCGCCTGATCCTTGGTCGCGAACACATGATCGCGGCCGATCACTTCGAGATAGCCGCCTCGCTTGAGCAGCGCCAGCACGTCTGGGCGCATCCTGCACAGGTCCAGCTCGACGCCTGCTTCGCGTAGCGTCGGGGCCAGGTTCGCGAGCAATTCCGCGCCGGCGCTGTCGATCAGGTGATGCCGGCGCCGATCAGGAGCAGGTGGCGTGTCGCGGGACGCGATGCGCGCGCCGCTTCGATCTCGTCGCGGATGTGCTCGACCGAACCGAAAAAGAGCGCGCCGTCGATCCGCAGCATGTCGAGCTGCGGACAAAGCGCGGTATCGACGCCAACCCGGCGGAAGCGACGCTGCTGCGATGGATCCGGCGCGACGCGCACCACGCGCGGATGCGTCGCCCAGTTGAGATACACGAGCAGCGACGCGAGCACGCCGACGAGGATCGCCACCTCGAGCCGGATCGTCAGCGTCGCGACGAACGTGACGCCGAGCGCCAGCGCATCGCCGCGGCTCGTTCGCCAGACGCGGCGCATCGCACGAACATCGATCAGCCCCATGGCGACGATGAAGAGGACCGCCGCCATCGACGCCACCGGCACGAAGCTCGCAAGCGGGCGAACGAGCAACAGGATCACGAGCAGCAGGATCGCGGAGAACACGCACGAGAGCGGCGTGCGGGCACCGGCCTCGTAGTTGGCGCCCGTGCGGTTGAACGACCCGGACGTCGGATAGCTCGACGTTAAAGCGCCGACGATGTTCGCGAGCTCCTGCCCGATGAATTCCTGATTGCCGTCGATGCGCTGTCCCGACTTCAGCGCGACGGCGCGTGCGCTGGAGATCGCCTCGGAAAGTCCGATCACGGTCAACGCGAGCGCGATCGGTGCCAGCGTTTGCCATGTCCGAAACGTCATCTCGGGCATCGACAGCGGCGGCACGGCCGACGGCAGTGCGCCGATCGTCGGTACGTTCGCGATGCCTGTGAGCGACAGGACGTACGCGAAAATGGCGCCGAGCACGATT
>JALYSS010000124.1 GCA_030854685.1 Pseudomonadota bacterium
CTGCAGTGACGCAGTGCTATTCGCCGCCGCGAATACTTGCGAGCTGCCCAGGACTCCAAGGACGTGGACCCCTGCGCGCCATCGGTGGCCCGCGCAGTGGACGTATGGAGTCGCTACTATGCGTTACCGAATGAACCGTTCCGATGGTCCTGGATAGGCCGTGGTTCGAACTCCAGGTCTCAATTGCCGATCTGCCCCGTGATTACCTGGCTCGATGCGCAAACACCGTTTCCGCCGATCAGCACGGCGCTGACGGAGCCCAATGGGCTGCTTGCCGCGGGGGGCGACCTTTCTCCGGGGCGGCTGATCGATGCTTACCGTCTCGGAATCTATCCGTGGTATAGCGAGGGGCAACCGCTGCTTTGGTGGAGCCCCGATCCGCGGATGGTGCTGTTCGTCGATGCCTTCGACATGTCGAAGTCGCTCGCGAAACGCGTGCGACGACGTGAGTTCAATGTCCGAATCGACACCGCGTTCGCTGACGTGATCGAGGCCTGCGCAGGCGCGCCACGCGACGGGCAGCAGGGAACGTGGATCACGCGCGACATGATCATGGCGTACCAACGATTGCATGAACTCGGATATACCCACAGTGTTGAAGCGTGGCGCCATAATGAGCTCGTGGGTGGGCTTTATGGTCTTGCGCTCGGGCGCGTCTTCTTCGGTGAGTCCATGTTTACGCGCGAATCGGACGCGTCGAAGGTCTGCCTCGCGGCACTCGTTGCATTTTTGCAACGGCGCGGCATCGCCATGATCGATTGCCAGCAGGAGACCGAACATCTCGCTTCCATGGGTGCGCGCCCGATTCCGCGCCACGAGTTCGCGCGCAAGCTGGGCGAATTGATAAACTCGAACGCGGTGCCGCCCGGCTGGAGGGCTGGTCCCATGCTGGAGCACGGGTGAGCAATCTCAACGATCTTCCGCTCGCGACGCTGCAGTTTTATGCGACGGCGCCGTACCCGTGCAGCTACCTGCCGGATCGGGCGGCCCGATCACAGGTGGCCACGCCCAGCCACGTGATTGACGGACGCGTCTACAGCGAGCTGGTACGCCTCGGCTTTCGACGTAGCGGAGCGTTCACCTATCGACCCTATTGTGATAATTGCCGCGCCTGCGTGCCGGTACGAGTTCCGGTTCAGCATTTCCGAACCAATCGAAGCCAGCGGCGAGCCCTACGCGATAGGGACCGAATAACGGTAGCACGACGCGAGTTAGCGTACGATCCGGCGCATTACGCACTTTATTTGCGTTACCAGAGGCTTCGCCACCCCGGTGGCGGCATGGATCAGGATAGCCGCGAGCAGTATCAGCACTTCCTTTTGCATAGCAATGTCGCCACCGACCTCTACGAGTTTCGGGAAGCCGGCGAATTGCGCATTGTCAGCCTCGTCGACCGCCTGGTCGATGGACTCTCGTCGGTGTACACCTTCTTCGACCCCGGCCCGCCCTCGGCAAGTTATGGCACGTTCAGCATCCTCTGGCAGATCGAGCGATGTCTCGAGCTCGGCTTGCCCTATCTCTATCTCGGCTACTGGATACGCGAAAGCCCCAAGATGGCTTACAAGGCGACCTTCAGGCCGATCGAGGGGCTGGTGGCGGGAAGATGGAGCTCACTCTAGCCGTTGGGTCTGACCGGTTCTTTTTGCCACCGAATTACGTCACAAAGCGTGGTATCGACTGCCGACAAATTGTAGCCAACAATGTAGCGGTGACCTGATTGCGTGACTCCCGACTTCGGCGCTGATGCAAATGTTAGGACAGCGTCATAAGCTGCTGACGCTGCAGCTCTTTTTGGCATCCGCGCAACACTCTCCGATAGGATTGGCGTCCAATTAATTCACGTCTTGTATGAGCGGTTTGATTCTGATGTAGAGTACACGCATGCCGCCCTGCGGCAACTAATGCCGATTTCTGCTTGCATGTCTCGCGCTGTCTTTTTCGGAGGTTTGCAATGAACGCCGTCGCTGAGTTTCCGGCACTCGCCAATACGCAAAATCTTCGTCAAATCGAAGTTGAATATGACGATGAGACGTTGACTCTGTATTGGTGGATGAAGCCTGTCCCTCGTCCTTGCTTCAACCCTGATTTTCTGGAGGAGGTCGAGCGATTCGAGAGTTGCGTCGAGCAACACCAGGGATGGATTCAGCATGCGGGCCGCGAATGCAAGGTCGAGAATGCAGTGTTCGGTAGTCGGATTCCGGGCATCTTCAATTTGGGTGGTGATCTGTCACTGTTCATCCAATCGATTCTGCACAAGGATCGCGAAGCGCTGGCGCATTACGGAAAGCTTTGCGTCAACAACATGTTTCGCCGGATTTCGGGGCTCGGCGCCGGAGTCGTTACCTACTCGCTCGTCCAGGGGAAGGCATTCGGAGGCGGATTCGAGTGCGCGCTTTCGAGTGAGGTGATCGTCGCCGAGCGGAGCGCGACAATGGCATTTCCGGAAGTCCTGTTCAATATGTTTCCGGGCATGGGGGCGCTGTCGCTTCTCGCCCGCAAGATCGGGCTCCGCAAGGCTGAAGAAATAATCATGAGCGGTCAGGTTTATACCGCGAAGCAAATGTATGACCTCGGTGCTGTCGATGAGATCACCGAAGACGGCAATGGCCTGGAGGTAACGCGTGCCATGATCAAAGCGCGTCAGCGGAAGCGCAATAGCTATCGCGCGATGTCAATGGCGAAGCGGGAATTTCAGCCGGTGAGTCACGCCGAAATGACGGCGATCGTTGATATATGGGTCGATGCGGCGATGAGACTGGATACCCGCGATCTTAGAATGATGGGCCGTCTGGTCCGCGCCCAGGACAGGCTTTCCGAGTTGAGCCCCGAGGAGGACGTGGTCGAGCGGTTGTTTGCGCCTGAGCGAGCGGTTGTGAACGGCTGACGCTGCCGCTCAGCCGTGGTGGTGCGCGAGAAGGTATTGCTTGAGCTGGATTGAAGTCGCTTCGGAGCATGACTGAACTTCGCTCAGCTTGCCTTTCATTTCCGGGACCGACATCCGGAGCGACGAGCGGTCGAAGTCCGCTGCAAGCAACGCTAATCTCGTCGCACCGACGCCCACAGCGGCGCCCTTGAGGGAATGCATGAGGTCGGGAATCAGGTCTGCATTCCCCGCCGCTACAGCGTGTTGCGTTCTTGAGAGGATGGCTTCGACATCGCTCATGAATCCGGCAATAAGCTCGGATAAAAACGAGGCATCGCGAGCGATGTCCTCGAGTTGAGCGAGCCGCGACTGATCGACTAAGGTTGAATCGACTTCCGATGCGCGCCTGCTCCCGAGTGCCGTTTGTTCGGGCCGCTCCGTTTTTGCCGGCACGTGATTCACTGCGATCCCGAAGCGCTCGGTTGGCCGCTTCCGATCCAGGGGCGCGCTGTCCGCACGCGTACCAACCGCGCGCTCACCCAGCCGATCGATCTGATCGATAAGCGACGCGGCATCGAATGGCTTGCCAATGAATTCATCGGCGCCCGCGATCGCCGCGCGCTCACGCGCTTCCAGGGTGACCGACGCGGAAAGGATGATTGCGGGCATCCGAACGCCTGGCGGCTCCATCATGCGGATGGCGCGGATCACTTCGATGCCACTGCGCTGTGGCATGTTGAAATCGAGGATCGCCAAATCAGGCGACTCCGACTCGTAAAGATCCAGGGCCGCTTCTCCATCGGACGCGAGCATGACTTCGTGCCCGGCGCCTTCCAGGAGTTGCTGGATGATCATCTGATTCGTGGAGTTGTCTTCCGCTACGAGGATTCTCAGCGAAGCGCGCTCGCGCCTGAGGATCATCGAAAGATCTACGCGGTCAGTGGCAGCGCCATCGGCGCCCGCGGCGACCGCGTGAATGGCATTCGAGATGAGCCGCGGCGTCGCATATTGAAGCGCGTACGCGCCGTTGATGCTGCTCACCCGCGCTCTGTCAACAACGGACAGCTCGCCATTTGCAATGTAAATCAAGGCAACGCGCACATCAGGTAGTCGTTGCACGGTTGCATTGAATGCGGCGCACGCTTGCTCAACCGGGCAGGCCGCCAATACCGCTCGTATCGCGACGCCCGAGTCCTTCATTTGGTCGACTTTGGCACCGACCGCAACGCCCGATGCGATCAGCTCATAGCGCTCGCCCATCGAACGAAGCGTCGATGGCACGTCGCCGTACCCGGGCGCTGCAATCACCAGACAAATGCCGCGCTCATCCAGTTCCTGCGAATTCGCTCCGGACGCCGGGGCTTCATCGGTTGCCACGTTTCGGAGCAGCGGCAACTCCAGCCAGAACGTACTGCCGATGCCAACAGCGCTTTCAACCCCGATATTTCCACCCATCAACTCGACGAGCTGCTTCGCAATCGTCGTTCCCAAGCCGGTGCCGCCATATTTCCTGGTGGTCGATTGATCTGCCTGGACAAATCGTTCGAAGATATTCGAGAGCGCGGCGGGCGCCATTCCGATACCGGTATCCCTCACTTCAAATCGAGCGGTGACCGCGCTTTCCGTTTCCTTCTTCAACCCGACAACGAGATTTACTTCGCCCTGTTCGGTGAACTTGATGGCATTGCCGAGAAGGTTCAGCAGAATCTGGCGCAGGTGATGCGAGTCGCCTTTGAGCTGGTACTCGAGTGCGGGATCGACAAACGCATTGAGCGTCAGCCCCTTCGCCTGTGCGTGGGGGCGGAGCAGTTGCATCAGCCCGTTGACGCAGGCGTGCAAATCGAACGGTGCAACCTCGATGGTGATCCGTCCGGATTCAATCTTCGTAATGTCAAGGACGTCGTCAACAAGCGATCTGAGTACGGAGGTGGAATGAAGCAGGAGGCCAACGAGCTCAACTTGCTGCGTTGAAAGTGTCGTTGTCCTCAGCAGGTCTACAACTCCCGCAATGCCGTTGAGCGGCGTGCGTATCTCGTGACTCATGTTCGCCAGGAACGACGTCTTGGCAAGGTTTGCTTCCTCCGCTTTCGAGCGGGCTTCCTGGATTCGTTTCAGAAGCGTCGATACGTACAACGGCAGGACAATGAGGGCGATCAGCAGTCCGATCCCGGCGGCGCGATGGCCGTGCCAATAAGGCACGAACATAAGCACCGCCCCATATCCGACCACGCTCAGCGCCTGGCTCGCGAACAGGTACCGACGTCCATACCGAAAGCCATTACCGAACGCGACGAAGAGAAAAACGCCGATCATGGAAAAACCGTACTCACCGGCCAGGCATATGTACCAGACGGCGCCTCCGTTGTCGGCCAGCATCCCGATCAATCTGCGGGGGATGTTCTCGTTCGGCCAAAGGCAAATCGCGGCGAATATCGCGACGCCGACCAGGAAAAATCCGGAAAGTAAAGCGAAGACGGTCCAGTCCAATGGTCCGCGCGCGCCGGAGCGATGGACCAGGACCATGTAGCCGAGGAACAGTCCGACGATGACGATACGAAGCAGCGCCTGCTCGTGCTCGCTGTCGCTGCGGGCTTTCAGGCGCAGCCTCAGCGGGGCGATCGTCCGCATGACGAGTTGGCGGAGAAGCATAGCCCTTAATTTAAGCAATTTGTACGCCATTCGATTCAACGCGATAATGGGGTCGGATGGGCGATCGTCCGGCGACTTGCATGGAACATAAGTGTTTGTGTATCAAGACATTTCCCGACTTCAGCACCGACGTTCCTTTCGTTTTCGACAAGTAGCGCAGCAGCGTCAATGCCTGACTTTCCTTGCACCGGAATGCCCGGATCCGTCCGGTCATTTGAGGCTGATTCGGCTCCTGCTTGCATCAACTCTGGGAAGCAAGCCGACGAATGCGTCATTATCCGCGATAGAACGTGACTGCCCCTCCTTGGCCGATCGGGAAGGCGGGCGAGTACGAATTGAGATGGAGCGCGTCGTTGAATGAAAATCATAGTAGCCGTTAAGCGCGTCGTCGATTTCAACGTCAAGGTCCGCGTCAAATCGGACGCCACCGGCGTCGAGACGATGAATGTCAAGATGTCGATGAACCCCTTCGACGAGATCGCCATTGAAGAAGCGGTCCGCTTGAAGGAGAAGGGCGTGGCGACGGAGGTCGTCGCCGTATCGTGCGGTAGCAGCTCCAGCCAGGAAACGCTGCGCACCGCGCTTGCGCTGGGTGCTGACCGCGCGATCCTCGTTCAGACCGATACCGAGCTGCAGCCGCTCGCTGTCGCGAAGCTGTTGGCAGCCGTCGCCCGAAACGAAGCTCCCCGGATCATCATCCTCGGCAAGCAGGCAATCGACGACGACGCGAATCAAACGGGGCAAATGCTGGCCGCGCTGCTCGACTGGCCGCAGGCCACGTTCGCGTCCAGGGTCGATATCGGGGAAGGGAAGGCGACGGTCAAGCGTGAAGTCGATGGTGGATTGGAGACGGTCGAGGTGAGCCTTCCAACGGTCATCACGACGGATTTGCGGCTGAACGAGCCGCGTTACGCTACGCTTCCGAACATCATGAAGGCGAAGAAGAAGCCGCTGCAAACGCTCACGCCCGAATCTCTTGGCGTCGACGTCGCACCGCGGCTGGCAACGTTGAAGGTGACCGAGCCCGCGAAGCGCAAGGGTGGAGGACGCGTCGGTGACGTGAAGGAACTCGTCGCAAAGCTGCGAACCGAGGCAAAGGTATTGCCGTAGTCTCGAAGCGAACTACGTCGGGCATCACAATGGCTACGCCATGATCACGCGCGATTGAAGGAAGGAACCGGATGTCCGTATTGGTTCTCGCCGAGCACGACAACCAGTCGCTGAAATCGGCCACGTTGCATGCGATCACGGCGGCTCGTTCGTTGGGCGACGACGTTCAAGTCCTTGTCATCGGTCAATCGGTCGAGACTGTGGCCTCTGCCGCCGCCGCAATATCGGGCGTGACGAAAGTGCTGCGTGCAGAAGCGCCGTATCTTGCCCGACCCACGGCTGAAAACATTGCTGCGACGGCGCTTGCGGCGATTGCGCGCGGCACATACACGCACGTCGTCGCCGCTGCGACGAGCTTCGGGAAGAACGTCCTGCCCCGCATCGCAGCCAAGCTCGACGTTGCGCAGATCTCGGACATCACGGCAATCGAAGGGCCCGATATCTTCGTGCGACCGATCTATGCCGGCAACGCGTTCGCCACGATACGTTCGAGCGATGCGATCAAAGTCCTCACGATACGCACGACGGGATTCGACGCCGCTGCGCCAAGCGCTGAAAGCGCCCCGATCGAAACCGTTGCCGCGGCACCCGAGGAGACGACATCCAGGGTAATCGGCCAGGAGCTCACGAAGTCGGAGCGGCCGGAACTCACCAGCGCACGCGTCGTCGTGTCCGGAGGGCGCGGCATGGCAAGCGGCGAGAACTTCAAGCTGCTGGAAGCGCTCGCTGACAGGCTCAATGCAGCGATCGGCGCCTCCCGCGCGGCGGTCGATGCGGGTTACGTCCCGAACGACTATCAGGTCGGGCAGACGGGAAAAATCGTTGCTCCCGACCTGTACATCGCCGTCGGTATCTCGGGTGCCATCCAGCATCTCGCCGGAATGAAGGACAGCAAGGTGATCGTGGCGATCAACAAGGACGCCGAGGCGCCCATTTTCCAGATCGCCGATTACGGCCTCGTCGGCGACCTGTTCGAAATCATTCCCGCACTGACCGCCGAGCTGTCGTCGTGATGTCGCTGCGACAGCGCGCGCGTCGCTGCCCGAGGAACCCCGCTAACCTGTCGATCCGATGAGCACCTATCACGCACCGCTGGCCGACATGGAGTTCGTCATGAACGAACTGGCCAGCCTTTTGCAAGTTGCGACATTGCCGGGATACGGCGATGCAGCGCCCGAGACGGTGTCGGCCATCCTCGAGGAAGCGAGCCGGTTCGCCACCGAAGTCCTGGACCCTCTCAACGCGCCGGGTGACCGTGAAGGCGCGAAGCTGTTGCCCGACGGCAGCGTCAGGACCCCCGAAGGATTCAAGGCGGCGTACCGGCAATTCGTCGATAACGGCTGGAACGGGTTGAACAAGTCGACCGAATTCGGCGGGCAGCATCTGCCGCAACTCGTTGCCGCCGCCGTGGAGGAAATGTGGCACGCGGCAAACATGGCGTTCGACCTGTGTCCGTTGCTCACGCAGGGCGCGATCGACGCGATTGAATTATGTGGCACGCCTGAGCAGAAGGCACGCTACCTCCCGGCGATGGTGTCAGGCAAATGGACCGGCACGATGAACCTGACGGAGCCGCAGGCGGGGTCCGACCTGGCGGCGGTGCACACGCGCGCTGTGCCGCAGGATGACGGCACGTACAAGCTCTACGGCCAGAAGATCTTCATCACTTACGGCGAGCACGATTACACCGACAACATCGTCCATCTCGTCCTCGCGCGCACGCCAGAGGCGCCCGAGGGCGTCAAGGGGATTTCGCTCTTCCTGGTGCCAAAGTTCCTCGTCAATACCGATGGCTCGCTTGGCGTCCGCAACGACGTTCATTGCGTCTCGCTCGAGCACAAGCTCGGCATTCATGCGAGTCCGACCGCGGTCCTCTCCTATGGTGATCACGGAGGCGCGATCGGCTACCTGATCGGTGAAGAAAACCGCGGCCTCGAGTACATGTTCATCATGATGAACCAGGCGCGGTTCTCGGTGGGTATGGAGGGCGTCGGCTTGTCCGAGCGCGCCTATCAGCGCGCGGTTGCGTATGCGCGCGAGCGCGTGCAGGGACGGCCGGCAGGAGCCAGCAAACCCGGGAGGGCGGCACCGATCATCGATCACCCCGACATTCGCCGGATGCTGATGACCATGCGCGCATACACCGAAGCGATGCGTGGGCTCGGATACGTCACCGCCGCCGCCATCGATAACGCGCGACACGCGCCGGAACCCGCGCAGCGGGCGCAGCATCAGGCGTTTGTCGACCTGATGATTCCGGTCGTCAAAGGGTGGTGCACGGAGACGGCGCAGGAGGTCACGTACCTTGGCGTGCAGGTGCACGGCGGCATGGGGTTCATCGAGGAAACAGGTGCCGCACAGTATTACCGCGATGCCCGTATCATCACGATCTACGAAGGCACGACGGGCATCCAGGCGAACGATCTCGTCGGTCGCAAGACCGTGCGCGATGCCGGCGCGATCGCCCATCTCGTTGCGGCGCAAATCGACAAGGTGGCCGCGCATCTCGCATCGCATGCGGACCCGTCGCTCAACGCCATCGGCCTGCGGCTCGCGGCGGCCACCGCCGCGTTGCAGAATGCGATCGACTGGATGCTGACTTCGTATCCGGCGAACCCGCGCGCCGCGTACGCGGGCGCCGTCCCCTACCTCAAGCTATGGGGCGTCGTTGCGGGTGGCTGGCACATGGCGCGTGCGGCGAAGGTTGCTGTGGACAAGCTCGCACGCAGCGAAGGCGATGCCGCCTTCATGCGCGCGAAAATCGCGACCGCGCGCTTCTACGCGGAAAGCATGCTGCCGCTGGCCGATGCCTACGCGCAATCGGTCGTAAGCGGTAGCCCGACCGTGCTCGCGCTCGGTGCCGATCAGTTCTGACCGTTACGCTTTCGATGGCCCGCGCGCGCGTCCGGGAACCGCGATGTATCCTGATGCGTCTACGCGAGCGCGGCGTATCCGCGTTCTGCGATCCTCGAGCCGCTTCATGATCACGAACATTCGCTTTCTTGCCGCGCTCGTCGCGCTCGTCGCACTCTTCGCCGTGCAGACGTCGGCAAATGCACAGTCGTCCAACGAACGCTTCGGCATCGTCGAGCCTATCCAGGCCGGGGCCTACCCGGTTGGTTGCAGCAATGTCGAACAGGACTTCTCGCGGATCGGACCGGGCGGGAGCGCGACCGAATTCTGGGAGGGCCGAGGTGGCGGCGGATCGGGCTACGTCACCGACCTGCTGATCGATCCCGCGCACGCCTTCGTGGTGAACGTCATGCTGCCGGACGACGGCGAGCTGTATGGCGATTATCGCGATCGCACGCTTTCGTTCGGCACGCTCATCTGCTATCCGACGTCAACGGCGAACGGGCGTTCCGACTATCCGTTGCCGACCGGCAAGGTGGTGCCGCATATGCAGCGCGGCGGCGAGCCACCGATATTCGCCGAGGATCGTGCGCGTTTTCCCGTCCTGCTCTTTTCGCACGGCTTAGGCGGCAGTCCGCTGTCGGGTGATTACATCGATGTGCTGACGCTTTTCGCCAGCCACGGATACGTCGTCATCGCGCCCTTCCACGGCGATGCGCGGGTCAGCGACGTTCGCATCGACACCATCAGTGACGTCCTCGACGCGATTCTCCATTTCTCCGATTACACGGCGCTGCAGGCGATCCGCCCGCAGGCGCTGCATGCGGCGCTCGACGCCGTGCTTGCGAGTCCGGATTTCGCCGCGCGGATCGATCCGGACGAAATAGGAGGTTTTGGTGCGAGCCTGGGTGGAGAGTCGCTGCTGTTGATGCGCGGCGCGCGGTTGACCGTGTCGGCCGGGCTGTCGTCGAAGGCGATCATGAACGACATCCGCCTCAAGGCAGCCGTTGGATACGTTCCCTATTTCGGGCAGCCGCTGCTGCCGGCGTTCGGGCGCGACCAGCAGGGGCTCCAGGATGTGGACATGCCGTATCTCGCGATTGCCGGTGGCGCCGACACCACGGCACCGGCCATCACGACCGCGAGCGGCATGACACAGCTTCCCGGTGTTCGTCAGTTCGTGGTGCTGGCGGGTGTTCGGCACGCGTTCGACGTGCCGTCGTCGCCCGACATCTTCACGTGGTCGCTTACGTTCCTCGGCGCGTACGTGCAGGATGACCCGCTATCGCGCGCGACGAGCGCACGCATGACCAAGGTTGCCGGCGGCGGCGATGACGTCCTCCTGCTCGACCGCGCACAGCCGTTGCCGCCGGCGGCCGGCGAGCGCTGGGCCATCGAGTACTACAACCCGGCGCTCGATCATTACTTCATGACGGCCGAACCGGCGGAAGCGGCCATGCTTGACGAAGGCGTTGTCGTGCCGGGCTGGCGTCGTACCGGCTACGAGTTTACCGTCTACGCACGCGACAATTCGGCGGGGCTTCCGGCCTGCCGCTTTTTCGGAACGCCGGGCATCGGGCCGAACTCGCATTTCTTCACGATTCTCGCCAACGAGTGCGCAACGGTGAGGAACAACCCGCTGTGGACGTTCGAAGGCATCGCGTTCCGCGTGGACCTCCCCGACGCGATCGGCGCCTGCCCGGCGAACCGCGTGCCGGTTACTCGGATGTACAACAACGGGAAGGGCGGGCAGGCGAATCACCGCTACCTCACCAGCCACAGCGAGATCGCCGCGATGCTGCTCGAGGACTGGATTGTCGAGGGACCCGTGTTCTGTTCGCTGCCGTAGACGCCCTGGTCGGAAAGGTCGCATTCAGCGAGCCGGGGGCGGGGCAATCCGAGGCGGATTCGCGGGTGGGCTGCGTAATAATGGGCGCAACTCTTGAATCGCAGCGCCGAGGCATGGCATCCTTGCGGTCGAGGGGGCTTGTCTTTCCCTTGAGAAGCTGAGCCGGTTTCGTGCACTCGAACGCTTTGGGAGACGCATCGTGTCGATCTACGGTGGAAGCAGGGGCTGGAATGATCTGAACGACGTCGTGCAGCCGGCGGCGCGGCCACGGGATGCCGGGGCGCCGCTGGCGGGTCTCGCGTCGAGCGTCGACTGGTCAAGCGTACGGAAGGCGCAGCCGGCCGAGCACCTGCTGGCGCAGAGTGAGAAGTGGTTCGACGCGCTTCCGCCTGGAATCGCGCCGTGCGCGCTGGCGACGCGGTTTCCGCGAATCGTCAACGTCATCGTCGCGCAGTGGAACGACCATTGCGGCGCACCTGAATTGTTCGAGGAGTTGCTCGGCGACCGTCGCGGCGGCCGCGCCGGGTTCCCGCCCGCGGTTCGGCGCGATCTGCTGGGGTTGCAGGAATTCTGGTACAGCGGCAACTTCACGCTGCGCTGACTCACCACCGCGTCGCGGCGTGCAGCCGATCGTAGAGCGCCGGCGTGCTCGCGAGCACGGCACCGCCCGCCTGCAAGCCTTCCTTGCCGGGATACGGCAACACGCGGCCGCCGGCTTCCTCGACCAGCAGCAATCCCGCGCTCGCATCCCAGAGGTGCATATGCGGCTCGAGGTACGCATCGAAGCGGCCGGCCGCGACATGCGCGAGCATCAGCGCCCCGGCGCCATGGTCCTTCACCTCGGCGCCGCTCAGGATCAGCTCGCGACGAAGGCGCAGGTGCGCCTCGAGATCATGCCGATACACGTACCCCAGCATGATCAGCGCACGGTCGAGCGACGTGCACGCCGACACGCGCAGCGGCCGCTCGTTGAGCATCGCGCCGCCGCCCGCGGTGGCAAGGAACAGCTCGTCGTGCGGCGGGTCGTAGACAGCGCCGATCTGGCGAACGCCATCGCGCACGAAGGCGATCGATACACACCAGTACCGCACGCCGTGGACGAAATTCAGCGTGCCGTCGATCGGATCGATGATCCACGTGCGGTCGGTGAGTGCGCCGCCGCCTTCCTCGCCGAGCATTGCATCGTCGGGGAACGCGGCAGCGAGTCGCGCGCGACAAAGCGCTTCGACCGACCGATCCGCGATGCTCACCCAATCCTGCGGATCGCCTTTCGACTCGGCCGTGTAGTCGAGCTCCCGATGAAAGTAGCGCAGCGCAAGCGTACCAGCCTCGCGCACGAGCCGGGCGGCAAATTCCGCGCGCGCGGCGAGACGCGGATTTCGCGTCGCAATCATCCGTCGCTGCCTCCCTCCGCATGCGTGGTGTTCGGGGTGTGCCGCGAGCCGCGCGGCGCACGCGGCGAGCCGGCAATATTCCGCATAGTCCCCGCAACGTCGATTCGAGGCGACTCACCTTTCCTATGCCATTCTACGGGCATCCTGGATCATGACCGGTGAACTGCCTGCGCAGCCAGTGCGCGCCGGGTGCCTCGCAGGCGATCAGGCCGCTGGTGGTGAGCCGGCTCGTGTGCGAAGCGACGCGATGCCGGATTCGGACGCGAAAATACTGCGAATCGGCATCGATCTTGGCGGCACAAAGACCGAAATCATCGCGCTCGATGCCGAAGGCCACGAACGCCTGCGGCGACGGGAGCCGACGCCGCGTGAGCATTACGAGGCAATCGTCGAACTCGTCGCGCGCCTCGTTCACGACGCCGAGAATGCGTGCGGCGTGCGCGCGGGCAGCGCACGCGTCGGCATCGGCACCCCGGGCTCGCTATCGCGCGCAACGGGTCTCTTGCGCGGGTCGAACTCCGTGTGCCTCAACGGCATGCCGCTCAAGCGCGATCTGGAAGCGCGGCTCGCACGCGCCATTGCGTTGGCGAACGATGCGAACTGCTTTACGCTATCGGAGGCGACCGATGGCGCGGGACGCGGCGCCGATGTCGTGTTCGGCGTGATTCTCGGGACCGGCGTCGGCGGCGCACTCGCGATCCGCGGGCGCTTGCTCGAGGGACGCAACGCGGTTGCCGGCGAGTGGGGCCACAATCCGCTGCCGTGGCCGCGCGACGACGAGCGCCCCGGCGTCGCGTGTTTTTGCGGCCAGTCGGGCTGCATCGAAACATGGCTGTCCGGGCCGGGGTTGGCCCGCGACTATCGTGACCACGGAGGCACCGAATGCGAGTCGACGCAGGCGATCGTCACGGGCGCTCTCCAGCATCGGCCCGAGTGCGAGGCAACGCTTGCGCGGTACGAAGATCGGCTGGCGCGAGCGCTTGCGCATGTGGTCAACATCGTCGATCCCGACGTTATCGTGCTGGGAGGCGGCCTGTCGAATGTCGAACGCTGGTACCACTCGGTGCCGGACCTTTGGAAGCAGTGGGTCTTCAGCGATCGCGTGGATACGAAACTCCTGCGCCACGTGCACGGCGATTCGAGCGGCGTGCGCGGCGCCGCCTGGCTCGCACGGTAGGCATTTCTTTCGACTTTTTTAAGCGTCTGTCTTACATCGCGACCGAAGGACCTCCGACAGCTTACAGGCGCGACATGCCCTACATTGGCAGCGGTGGCATCAGCCAATCCGGAATGCGGAGGACACGTATGAGCATCTCTCTGAAGGCAGCGATGGGCATTGCGGGGCTTGCCGTCGCGACGACGGCGGCGGCGCAGGTGACGTTCTACTCGCGTGAGAATTTCGGCGGTCGGCAGTTCAGCACCGACCGCACCGTCCAGAACCTGGATGGGACCGGCTTCAACGACAAAGCCTCCTCTGCGATCATCAATGGCGGGAACTGGCAGGTTTGCGAAGATGCGGACTTCAGCGGACGTTGCGTCGTCCTTCAACCGGGCGAATACCGGTCACTGGCGGACATGGGGATGCAGAATAATATTTCATCCCTGCGCCCGGTCGAGGGCCGCTACGGCTTGAACGACAACCGCGACAACCGCGCGTACGTCGCTCAGGGTCGCGACTATCATCGGCGCGCTGACGAGCGGTTGTTCGACGCGCGTGTCACTTCGGTTCACGCCGTGGTCGGACCGCCCGACCAGCAATGCTGGGTCGATCGTCGGGACTTCACCGGCAATGCGAATGTGCCCGGCGCGATTGCGGGCGCGGTGATCGGCGGCATCCTCGGGCATCAGATCGGCGGTGGCCGCGGCCAGGACATAGCGACCGCAGGCGGTGCCGTTGCCGGCGCGGCGCTTGGCGCAAACGTCGGCCGCGGTGGCGACGAGGGCTACGGGCGCGACGTTCAGCGTTGCAGCAGCGGGGACCGGTACGATCAGCCCGATTATTGGGATGTGACGTACGACTTCCGCGGTCAGGCGCATCAAGTGCAGATGACCTCGCCTCCCGGATCGACAATCACCGTCAACCGCGACGGCGAGCCGCGGATGTAACGCGTTTGCGGCGACGTAATTGCGAGCGGCCTTTCGGGGCCGCTCTTTTTGCGCCGGCTCTGCCCATACGATCGACGCGCTTGCGGGCATCACGTCCAGCACCTGCCGAAACGTCACATCCCGCTGTAGTTCGGTCCGCCGCCGCCTTCCGGCGTGACCCAATGGATATTCTGCTTCGGATCCTTGATGTCGCAGGTCTTGCAGTGGACGCAGTTTTGCGCGTTGATTTGCAGTCGCCGCGCCACACCGTTCGGAGGTGCGCCGGATGGCACGGCGACGGCTGCATCGACTGCGACGAATTCATAAACACCTGCCGGGCAATAACGCGCTTCGGGGCCGTCATAGACGCGCAGGTTGACCTCGACCGGTAGCGCGGGATCGCGTAGCTGCAGGTGCACCGGCTGATCTTCCTCGTAATGGGTGTTCGACAGGTAGACGGACGACATCCTGTCGAATGTGACAGCGCCATCGTATCCGGGATACGCGATCGGCGGCATCTCGGCGGCGGGGCGCAGCGACTCGTGATCCGCTTGCCGATGGCGCATCGTCCAGGGCACGAGCGCCCCCAGCCCGAGATCGTTCAGCCACATGTGAACGCCGCCGTGCAGCGTGCCGGCCAACGTTCCCCAACGCAGGCCCGGCTTGACGTTGCGCACCTTGCGGAGGTCATCATGCACCCACGACGTTCGCCACGACGATTCGTACGCGCGCAGTTCGTCGTGGGAGCGCTGTTCACCGAGCGCCGCAAACGCCGCTTCGGCGGCCAGCATCGCCGTCTTCATCGCATTGTGCGAGCCCTTGATTCGCGGCAGATTGACGAAGCCCGCCGCGCAACCGATCAACGCGCCGCCGGGAAACGTCAACCTGGGGACTGATTGCAGGCCGCCTTCGTTGATCGCACGCGCGCCGTACATGATGCGCTTGCCGCTATCGAACGTCGGTCGAACCGCGGGATGCAGCTTGAAGCGCTGGAACTCGTCATACGGCGAGAGGTGCGGGTTCGCATAATCAAGATGCACGACGAAGCCGACCGCGACAAGGTTCTCGCCGAAATGATAGATGAACGAGCCGCCGCCGGTGGCATTGTCGAGTGGCCACCCCTGACTATGGACGACGAGCCCGCCATGATGCTGCCCGGGCGCGACCTGCCACAGTTCCTTGATGCCGATGCCATACTTCTGCGGATCGACGCCATCGCGGAGCGAGAACCGATGCATGAGCTCCTGCGACAGCGATCCCCGGCAGCCTTCGGCGAACAGCGTGTAGCGCCCATGAAGCTCCATGCCGGGCTGATATTCCGACTTGTGCGAGCCGTCCCTGGCCACGCCCATGTCGCCCGTCGCCACTCCGCGCACCGCACCATTTCCGGTGTAAAGCACTTCCGCGGCGGGAAACCCGGGATAGATTTCGACGCCCAGCGCTTCAGCCTGCTGCGCGAGCCATCGGCATACGTCGCCGAGGCTCGCGATGTAATTGCCGTGATTGCTCATCAGCGGCGGCAGCAGCCACCGCGGGATTCGGTATGCGTTACGCTTCGTGAGGACGAGAAAACGATCTTCGCGGACCGGCGTAACTAGCGGCGCACCTGTCGCCTTCCAGTCCGGGATCAGCTCGTCGAGCGCGCGCGGATCGATGACGGCGCCCGACAAAATGTGCGCGCCGATCTCCGCGCTCTTTTCCAGGATGCAGACCGACACGTCACGCGACGCGGCGGCGGCGAGCTGTTTCAGCCGGATCGCCGCCGCGAGGCCAGCGGGCCCGCCGCCGACGATCACGACGTCGTATTCCATCGCTTCGCGTGTCATGGCAGCGTCCTGTCGCGGCGCGAGTGCGTCAAATACGTCAATTATAATATCGCGCCCTCATGCGAGCGCCATTGCACCGACGTGAACCGGAATTTCCACTGATGCGCGCATCACGATGAACCTGCTCGCGATCGTCGCCGCGCTCGCGTTCGAGCAATGGCGCTCGTTTCAGTGGCGCGCATCCGTCGAGCGGATGTTTGTCCTGTATGCGCGCGGCATCGAGCGGCGACTGAACGGCGGTACGCGTGGGCAGGGCATCATCGGGACCGTCCTCGCGATCGCGCCCCCCGTGCTGGTGGCAGCGCTCGCATGGTGGCTCCTGAGCGACCTTCACCCGGCGCTGGGCCTGCTCTTCAATGTGTTCGTTCTCTATGCGCTGATGGGGTTTCGGCGCTTCAGTCACGCGATTTCCGCGATCATCGCCGCGCTGAAGGAGGGTGACGTCGTCGGCGCGCGGCGCGCGCTTGCCGCGTGGAACGGCGTGGCGACCAGCGAATTGTCGAACCAGGATATTGCGCGGCTTGCGATCGAGCGCGGTTTGGGCGACGCGTATCGCCAGGTGTTCGCGGTGTTGTTCTGGTTCGTCGTATTGCCTGGGCCAGCGGGTGCGGTGCTGTACCGCGCGGCGGTGTTGCTCGCCACCGAATGGAAGGGCGCGTTGCCCGGCGACGACATGACGGCGCCGACGCGCTCGCTGCAGCTCTTCGGACGACCCGTGCGGCTGCTGCTGCGGATTCTCGACTGGATTCCGGCGCGGCTCACCGCGCTGTCATTCGCGATCGTCGGCGATTTCGAGGACGCCGCATTCTGCTGGCGAACGCAGGCGCACGCGTGGCCGGAGACCTATGGCGGCGAGGCGATCGGCGTCGTGCTGGCCAGCGGTGCCGGCGCGTTGGGCGTGCAGCTCGGCGGGTCGTTGCCTGGATTTGACGGCCGGCCAGATCCGCGACCCGAAATCGGCACCGGGGATTCGGTCGAAGCGGAAATCCTGCCGTCCGCCGTAGGGCTCGTCTGGCGCGCTCTCGTGCTGTGGCTGCTGCTCGTATTCCTGCTTTCGCTCGCGAACTGGGCGCCGTAGCTCGGCGACGGCGGCAGGTCGACGCGGTGTCAGCGCGCCGGGTCGCGCGCGGCCTCGCTTTCGCGCAGCAGCGTTTGCAGAAGCGCCACGCGTTGCGGCGCCACGCGTCCTTCGACAACCGCCGCCTGAACCGCGCAGTCGGGCTCCCGATCGTGCCGGCAGTCGCGAAAGCGGCATTGCGGGATGAGCTCACGCAAATCGACGAATGCGTTCACGATCGCGTCGGGCGAGCAGCGGGCGAGTCCGAACACTTTCATGCCGGGCGAATCGATGATCCAGCCTTCGCCATCCGGTAGTCGATAGAGCGCCGTCGACGTCGTCGTATGCCGGCCGCTTCGCAACGCTTCCGAAATCTCGCCGATCCGTGCATTTGCGCCGGGCAAAAGCGCGTTGATCAATGTCGACTTGCCCATGCCCGATTGACCGATCATGACGGTGCGCTCGGCATGGATAAACGGACGCAGTTCCGCGACGTTGCCCAACGCCGAAACGCGCACGACACGACAGCCGAGTGCTGCGTAGGCGACGAAGCGCTTCGCGAATGAATCAGCGCCCGGCAAGTCCGATTTGTTCACGACCAGGATGAAGCGGCAGCGCTCGATCTCGGCCGCGATGACCCAGCGATTCAGCAGGCGCTGGTCGACCGGCACATCGGGTGCGATCACCCCCAGCACCTGGGTGACGTTTGCCGCAATCAGCTTTTCCTGAAACGCGTCCGACCGATAGAGGAGGCTTCGACGTTCAGCCACGCCCACGATGACGCCGCCGCTCGACTCGCGGATCGCTTCGACGCGATCGCCGCAGGCAAGCGTCGTCGACCGTCCCTTCAGCACGCACTCGAGCGTGCCGCCGGCATCGAGCGCGACGAGATAGTGCCTTCGATGCGTCGCGACGACGAGACCGTTCGCGGATCCGTGGTCCTGTGCGTGCATCAACGCATGATCCGCGTCCTGGCACGCCAACCCAAGAGTTTCGCTATGTTCGACGCGTCCCGCATCGCCGATTGCCTTGTCGCTCATCCTCGCCATAGCGATGGTTATGTCTGCGGTTCGCTTCGCGCACTCGGCGCGCGGATGCGCGTCTTGGCATGTACACAAACTTATGGGTTGGCGTACTAGCCGAGCAGGCGATCGGTCTTGGCGGCACAGACGGCGTCGTTGTCGGTGACGCCGCCGGCGTCATGTGTGGACCAGGCGACCACGCAGCGGTTGTAGGAAACCGTCAGGTCGGGGTGATGATCTTCGCGGTTGGCGATCCATGCCAGCGCGTTCACGAAGCCGATCGTCTCGCAGTAATTCCCGAATCGGTACGTCTTCTCGAGCTGATCGCCGCGACGCGACCAGCCGGCCAATGCCGACAGGTGAACGGCAAGCGCATCGTCCGCGAGCTTTGCCGCACCGGACTTGCAATGTTGCGCCGCCAGCGCGAGCAGCGAATCGGAGGGACGGTAGAAATCTGCAGTCATGATGTTCAAAGCCTCACCAGGTTGACGTCGTGTTCACGCGGACGCTCCGGACGCGCGAGCGAGTTCAGGCTCGCGACGCGTACGGCCGCAGGCGGATGCGAATCGTAGAACGCCGAATACAGCGGATCGGGCGTCAGCGTCGCCGCGTTGTCCTCGTAGAGCTTGATCAACGCCGCGACCAGCGCACTCGCCGATGCGTGCTGCGCGGCGAACGCGTCCGCCTCGAATTCATGCCGGCGTGAATACGCAGCCGAAAGCGGCGCCAGGCCGAACAGGAACACCGGCAACGCCAACATGAAAAGCGCCAGTGCAACGCCGGGTCGGGTCAGCGCAATCGCGACGTCGGCCACCGGAATGCCGAGCCCGGTATGGAACCAGGGCGCCTGCGCGAGCCACGCGAGCAATCCGAGGAGCGCGAGTGAGAATACCGCCGACCAGAGCACGCGCTTGATGACGTGACGCAGGCGGAAATGCCCGAGCTCGTGCGCGAGTACGGCTTCGATTTCCTCGGGCGCGAGACGCGCGAGCAGCGTATCGAAAAACACGACCCGCTTCGCACGCCCGAAGCCGGTGAAATAGGCGTTGCCGTGACCGGAGCGCTTCGAACCGTCCATCACGAACAGCCCCGACGCCCTGAAGCCGCACCGTGCGAGGAGCCTTTCGATTCGATCGCGCGCGGCACCCGGTGGCAGTGGCGAAAAGCGGTTGAAAAGCGGCGCGATCACCGTGGGATACAGCAGGAGCACGAGCATCTGGAACGCCATCCACGCGAGCCAGACCAGGAGCCACCAGTACGGCCCCGAATCGCGCATCAGCCACAGCACGACGAACGCGAGCGGCAATCCCAGTACCGCCCCCACGGCGATCCCTTTAGCGAGGTCGGCTAGCCACGTCGCGAGCGTCGTCCGATTGAATCCGAAACGCTCCTCGATGCGAAACGTGCGCCACCACGAGAACGGCAACGAGGCGATGCCGCCGATCAACGCGACGCCGCACAGCAACAGGACGTCGCGCGCGATCGGTGCGAGCGCGAGCGCTTCGGTCGCCGAAAGGAGCCACGCAAGTCCGCCACCGAGCGTGATTGCGAGGAGTACCGCTGCGTCGACCGAAGACTCGAGCATGCCAAGGCGCTGCCTGGCGATCGTATAGTCGGCGGCCTTGCGGTGCGCCAGGTCGTCGACGCGCGTTGCGAATGGCGCGGGCGTCGCGTCGCGATGCGCCCGGACGTGCGCGATCTGCCGAGCGGCGAGCCACAGGCGCACGGCGAGCGTCGCGAACAGCGCGACGACAAACACCAAGGTGAACGCGGAAGACGTCAAGGACAGCGCGATGCGTGAGTGACACGCCGCTCAAGTACAATGGATTGAATCATTTTACGCTCGCCCGCCATGCCACAGGATTCGAATCGGCTCATCTGGATCGACCTCGAAATGTCGGGTCTCAAGCCCGACAGCGACCGCATCCTCGAGATGGCGCTGGTGATCACCGATCACGCGCTCGACACGGTCGCGCGGGCGCCGGTCTACGTCGTCCACCAGGATGACGCGGTACTCGACGGCATGGATTCGTGGAACCAGTCGACGCACGGCCGTTCCGGCCTGATCGGCAAGGTGCGCGCATCGACGGCCACCGAGCACGAGGTGGAAGCGGTGGCGCTCGCGTTCGTGCGCGAGCACGTGCCCGCCAAGGCATCGCCGATGTGCGGCAACACGATCTGCCAGGATCGACGCTTTCTCGCGCGTTTCATGCCGGCGCTCGAGGACTGGTTCCATTATCGGAACCTGGACGTGTCGACGCTCAAGGAGCTCGCGCGGCGATGGAAGCCCGAACTGATGAAAGGTATTCCCAAGGAAGGCAGGCACGAGGCGCTCGCCGACGTGCTCGAATCGATCGCCGAGCTTCGCTACTATCGCGACACGTTCCTGAAGCTGTGACGCGCATCCGGCATCGGGCGTCGCCGACGTGAGGTTCTGCAGCGCATGCGGCTCGTCAAGGATCGAGCTCCGTATTCCCGAAGGCGACACGCTGCCGCGTCACGTCTGCGCCGATTGCGGAACGATTCACTATCAAAATCCGAAGGTCGTCGTCGGGTGCCTGCCGCAATGGGGTGATCGAATCCTGCTGTGCAAGCGCGCGATCGAACCGCGCTACGGCCTGTGGACACTGCCGGCCGGATTCCTGGAAAACGGCGAAACGCTGGCGAATGGCGCGCTTCGCGAGACGCTCGAGGAGGCCGATGCGCGAGTCGAGATCGGCGATCTCTACACGGTGATCAGCCTTCCGCAGATCAACCAGGTGTACATGATGTTCCGGTCGCGCCTGCTCGACCTCGGCTTCGGTTCGGGTCCCGAAAGCCTCGACGTGCAGCTGTTCGACGAAAACGAGATTCCATGGGAGTCGATCGCGTTCCGGACGATCGCCCGCACGTTGCGCAATTACTTCCTCGACCGCCGGCTCGGCGCGTTCACGATGCATGTGAGTGCGATCGAACGGCGTGTGCCGATCACGCCGGATTTGCTCGCGGCCGGCTGACCGAAGCGGCCACGGGATCCGTGATCGCTGAACCAGTCGCTCAGCGGTCTTTTCCAGTGCAAGGACGAATTGCGACGACGGCAATTTCGTCAGGAGCGGTCCTGGAATGCGCGGCGTCGCGTAATCGGTTCGGAACGACGAGGCTACCGAGCGTTTGACATCGCGCGCGCCAGCAAAGGTCGTAGTCGCGCGCGAATGGCGACAACGTCAACCGCAATTCCGGCAGCGGGCCGACAGACGGTCGCCATGTCCACCAGCCGTGGCGCAGGTGGGCGTTGGGTGGAGGATCCATGCCGGCCCCGGAGCCCTGGATCCGCGCTTCGATCAGCAGCAAGTTTTTGCCGTCGACGCGGTAGCGCTCTTCCCAGCGCGTCTTCTCGACCGAATGGTCAAAGGCGAGCGTGAACTCGCTCGCCGGCAGGCTCGCGCGCAAGGCGGCGGCGACGAAAAGGCAGATCGCATTCAACGGTGTCGCGTCACGCGCCCGCTTTCGCAGTCGCCGGCACGCCGCGGGCGCGCCACAAGTGCCACGCGATGAACAGCGCGCTGGCGATAAACCCCAGCTGGTCGGTCCACGGCACCGCCGCGACGAGGAGCGATGCAGCCGCAAACGCGACAATGCGCTCGGGCCACCCGAGCGGCCCGCGCAGGAAGTAGCCGACGGCCGCGCCTCCCCACAAGCCGATCGCAAGAACCGTTTTGGCTATGACGTACAGCGCCGCTATGATCGACACGCCGGCGCCCGCGGTTTCCGGCTGCAGCATCAGCGCCGGGTCGTAAACCGCCATGTACGGAATGACGAAGCCGGCGATCGCGATGTGGGTCGCCTTCCAGCCGATGCGCATGGGCGATGCCTTTGCGATCGACGCCGCGGCGAACGCCGCCAGCGCGACGGGCGGCGTCAGGTCCGCCATGATGCCGAAGTAGAAAACGAACATGTGCGACACGAGCAGCGGCACGCCGAGCTTCAGCAGCGCGGGTGCGGCGATGGCGCTGGTGATGATGTAGTTCGGGATTGTCGGAATCCCCATCCCGAGGACGAGACACACGAGCATCGTCAGGGCCAGCGAGAGGAACAGGCTGTGCGCGCCGACGTCCAGCACGAACTCGGCGAAGTTCGACGCGGCACCGGTAAGCGTCAGGACGCCGATGATGACACCAACAATCGCGCAGGCCATGCCGACGGCGATCGCCTGCCGCGCGCCGCCGATCAGGCTGCTCCGCATGATGGCGAGGGTTTGGCCCCCGCCCTCGATGACGAGATTGACGCCGACGAGAATGCCGATCGCGATGATGATCGGCCAGATGCCGAACTCGAAGAACGACGCGGTCGCGAAGCCGAGCGCAATCCAGAACACGATGCGAAACGCGAATGACGAAAAGCCGGCGGCGATGCCGACGCCGAGGATCAGCATCGCCGTAAGCGCGAGCCCGACGATGCCCGAGAACATTGGCGTGAACCCGTCGAACAGCATGAACACCAGGACGGCGAGCGGCAGCATCAGGTACCAGTTGTCGCGGATCGCCTGCCAGGGATTCGGGCATTCGGACTTCGGAAGCCCGATGAGTCCCGCGCGGCCGGCTTCGAGGTGCACCATCCAGAAGGCGGTGGCGTAATAGAGCATCGCGGGAACGACCGCCGCCTTGACGATCGTCACGTACGGAAGATTCAGCGTCTCCGCCATGATGAATGCGACGGCTCCCATCACCGGCGGCATGATCTGGCCACCCATGCTCGACGTTGCTTCGACGGCGCCGGCGAAGACCGACGAATAGCCGAAGCGCTTCATCAGCGGAATCGTGAACTGGCCGACCGTCAATACGTTGGCGACGCCGGAGCCCGAGATCGTGCCCATCAGTCCCGATGAAATGACGGCCACTTTCGCCGGGCCGCCGCGCGCGTGCCCGACGAACCCGAGCGCGATGCTGTTGAACAGCTTGATCATTCCGGCGTGCTCGAGGAAGCTGCCGAACAGGATGAACAGGAAGATGTACGTCGCCGATACGAGCGTCGGAATGCCGAACAGACCTTCGGTGCCGAGGAATAGTTGCGACACGATCTGATCGAAGCCGTATCCGCGATGCGCGATGGCCGAGGGCAGATACTGACCGAACAATCCGTAGGCCAGGAATGCCCCGCAGATCGTCGGCAGCGCGAGCCCCATCACGCGGCGCGACCCTTCGAACACGAGAATGATGAAGAGCGTTCCGACGACGAGATCGGCGACGCTCGGGTCACCCGAGCGCTGGATCAGCGCCGACTCGAAGGCGAGGTGATAGAGCGCCAGCGCGAATGCGAGCAGCGCGAGCAGCGCGTCGTGGATCGCGATGCTGCGTCGGTTGGCGCGGGCGGAAATCGGATAGATCAGGAACGCCAGCGCCAGCAGGAAACCGACGTGGATCGAGCGCGTCGGCAGGCTCGACAGCGGCGCGAACGCCGCAATGACGATCTGGTAGGTGGAGAAGGCGAGGGCGACGCCGGCGACGAGCCTCGCAGCGTAGCCGGTCAGCTCGCGCTTGACCCCGGTTTCATCGAACGCGGCTTCGCTTTCAGCGTCGGACTCGACTTTATTCATCCGCTCCCGCCCCCGCGCCACCGACAAAAAGTCGAGTCCGACCCTGGCGGCGCTCTGGCCGCGTTACTTGATGATGCCGACTTCCTTGTAGTACTTTTCGGCGCCCGGATGCAGCGGCAGCGGCATGCCGTCGAGCGCATGCTTGATGTCGATCGCCCTGGCGGCAGAGTGCGCGGCGACGAGCTGATCGAGATTCGTCCACAGCGCCTTCGTCATGCCGTAGACGATGTCGTTGCTGACGCCCTCGTGCGTGACGAGGAAATTCTGGACGGCGACGGACTGAACGTCGGTCGTCTGCCCGCGGTAGGTATTCGCCGGAATCGTCGCCGGCAAATACGCGGGATCGTTGGTCTTCTTGATGATGCCGGGAGGAATCGGAACGACGACGATGTCGACCGACGTCGCGAGATCGCGCAACGACGATACGCCGAGCCCGGCCGATTGCAGCGTCGCGTCGAGCTGCCGGTTTTTCATGAGCTCGACCGATTCGCCGAAGGGCAGGTATTCGACCTTGCCGAAATCCTTGTACGTGAGCCCGGCGGCCTTGAATATCGTCCGCGCATTGAGCTCGGTGCCGGACTTCGGCGCGCCGACGGAAACATTCTTGCCCTTGAGATCGGCGAGCGACTTGATGCCGGAATCGGCGCGCGCGACGATCTGGATGTAGTTGGGATAGATGGCCGCGATGCCGCGAAGCTTCTTGAGCGGCGTCTTGAAACCGGCCTCCTCGTTTCCCTTCCAGGCGTCGGACAGGGAATCGCCGAGCGTGAACGCGATCTCCCCGCGACCAGCCTGCAGCAAATTCAGGTTTTCCACCGACGCCTTGGTGGCCTGCACCGACGTCTTGACCGACGGCATCGCCTTGCCGATGACGTTGGCAAGCGCGACGCCGAGCGGGTAATAGACGCCGCTCGTGCCGCCGGTCAGCACGTTGACGAAAGTGTCGGCCGCCGAAGCAAGCGGGGCGGCCATCGCGGTGGCGGCGACCAGCACGCAGCCCAATGCGTTACGTAACGAAACCATGCATCCTCCTCGAAGTGCGGGAGCGCGCAGCGATTGCGGCCCGCGGGTGGTCGGCGTCGACGGGCGTTTTTTCATGCGGCGAAATATAGCGCTCCGACCCCGATGACTTTACGTCGAAGCGACAATCGCGACTTTCGCGTCGGCAAGCGCGCGATGGAGCTTCGCCATGTGGTCGTGACCGGTCGTCTCGACAACGCAGACGACGCGCACTTCGGACAGATCAGGTCCCGAAAACGCGCGGTCGTGCAGGATTTCCTTGATCGACGCGCCGGTCGATGCAATCACTTCCGCCAGCCGCGCGAGGCCGCCGGGCCGATCGCTGATCGACACGGTGAAGCGCGACAGCCGTCCGTCGGCGACGAGTCCGATCTCGATGACGCGATCGAGGATCGTGAGGTCGATGTTGCCGCCGCACAGCACGAGGACGACGTCCTTGCCCTTCAGCGCATCGAGCTTGCCCGCGAGGAACGCGGCCAGCGGTGCAGCGCCCGCGCCTTCGACGACGCTCTTCTCGAGCTCGATCAATCGCAATACCGCGAGCGCGATCGCCGCTTCATCGACGGTCACGACCTGATCGACGATACGGCGCAGCACTTCGAACGGCAGCGCGCCCGCTCGCGAAACCGCGAGACCGTCCGCCAAAGTCGACGAGAGCGTCACGGTAACGGGATGTCCGGCGGCGAGTGCTGCCGTGAGGCACGCCGCGTGTGTCGGCTCGACGCCGACGACGCGAACATCGGGTTTGCGCGCCTCGATAACCGTGCCGATGCCAGCGAGCAATCCTCCGCCGCCGACCGGTGCGACGATCGCCTGCACGCTCGGCGTTTGTTCCAGAATCTCGAGCGCGATCGTGCCCTGTCCCGCCATGACGTGCAGGTTGTCGAACGGATGGATAAACGTGAGACCCTGGCGCGCGGCGATGGCCTCGGCTTCCACGCGCGCTTCGGAAAGATCGGCACCGTGCAGCACGACCGTCGCGCCAAGCTGACGGCAGTTCGTTACTTTGATGAGCGGCGCGAACTTCGGCATCACGACCGTCACTGGAATGCCGAGCAGCGCGCCGTGATACGCGACACCTAGCGCATGATTGCCGGCGGAGGCCGCGATGACGCCGCGTTCGCACTGCTCGGTCGACAGTTGCAGCAACGCATTGCGCGCGCCTCGCTCCTTGAAGCTGCCGGTGCGCTGGAGGTAGTCGAGCTTGCAATGGATGTGCGCGCCCGTGAGCTGCGACAGCGGAATCGACTCGACGCACGGCGACTCGTAGATGCCGCCGCGGATGCGCTCGCGGGCCGCTTCGATGTCGGCAATGGTCAGCATGTCAGAAGGGCAGCATGATGGCGGGCTTGACCGCTGTCAGCACGCGCCGGAATTCGCCCTGGATCCGTTCGAGACCGCGCTGGTCCTCCGCTTCGAACCGCAGCACGATCACCGGTGTCGTGTTCGACGCGCGCGCGAGGCCGAACCCATCCGGATATTCGACGCGCAAGCCATCGATGCGTATGACGTCGACGGCGCCGGGAAATTCGGCCCCGGCCCGCAGCTTGTCGATCAATGCCTGCGGCTCGCCTTCGGCGCAGGGGATGTTGAGTTCAGGCGTTGCGACCGCATCCGGCAGCGCGTCGAGCACCGCTGCGGCGTCGGGATGGCGCGCCAGGATTTCAACGAGGCGCGCCCCCGCGTAGAGGCCATCGTCGAACCCGTACCAGCGCTCGCCGAAGAACGTGTGGCCGCTCATCTCGCCGGCCAGCGCCGCGCCCACCTCCTTCATTTTCGACTTGATCAGCGAGTGCCCGGTTTTCCATAGCATGGGCACGCCGCCGTGGCGCGTGATCCACGGCTTCAGATTGCGTGTCGACTTGACGTCGTAGATGATCGTGGCACCCGGGGCCCGCGTCAGCACGTCGGCGGCGAACAGCATCAGTTGCCGATCCGGGTAGATCACGTGGCCGGCCGCCGTAACGACGCCGAGCCGATCGCCGTCGCCGTCGAACGCAAGTCCGATCTCGCAGTCACCCTGCTCGAGTCGGCGCTTCAAGTCCTGCAGGTTCTTCGGTTGCGACGGATCGGGATGGTGATTCGGAAAGCGTCCGTCGACGTCGCAGAAGAGCTCGACGACGTCGCAGCCGAGGCGCCGATAGAGCTTTGGAGCGAACGCGCCCGCGACGCCGTTGCCGCAATCGACGACAATGCGCAGCGGACGTTCGAGATGAATATCGCCGGTGATGCGGTCGAGGTAAGCGGGAACGATGTCCTCGGTGCGCGACGTGCCGCTGCCATTGCGCAAATCACCACGCTCGATGCGGGCGCGCAACGCCTGGATGTCGTCGCCGGACAGCGTCGAGGCGTCGATCACCATCTTGAGGCCGTTGTAATCGGGCGGGTTGTGGCTGCCCGTGACCATGACGCAGCATTGGGTGCCGACGTGCTGGGCGGCGAAATACGTCATCGGCGTCACGACCATCCCGACGTCGATCACGTTCGCCCCTGCGGCGCGAACGCCGTCGCTCAATGCCGTCAGGAGTTCCGGCCCGGACAGGCGGCCATCGCGTCCCACGACGATGGTGTCGCGACCGCGCTCGACCGCGAGGCTGCCGAGTGCCTGTCCGATCACGCGCACCACACCGGGCGTCAGCGTGCGGCCGACGATGCCGCGAATGTCGTAAGCCTTGAAGATCTCGGCGGGAAGCATGGGCGGTTCGGCGTTCGGCAGGTGCTGATGCGATCAGGTGAGCGGACGCTCGGACAACGCTTCGCCGCCGATCATCGAGAAGTAGTGTAACAACCGCGCGGGCAGCCAATCGACGTTGCCGGGAAATGGACCGCGCGCAAAGCCGGCGTGGCCACCCTGTCGCGGTTGCTCGAGGGTCACGGGTTCGCTCACGCTGCGCTGTGCAGGCAGCGAAGGCGCGGGAATGAACGGGTCGTTCCGCGAGTTGAGCACGAGGGTAGGCACGCGTATCGCGCGAAGCCACGGCTTCGACGATGCGCGCGTCCAGTAATCCTGCGTTCCGGCAAAGCCATGCAGCGGCGCGGTGACGGCGTCGTCGAATTGCCACATCGTGCGCACGCGCCCGATCCTGGTCGTGTCGAGCAGTCCGGGGAATCGTGCGGCAATCGCCAGCGATTTCGGCTTGAGCGTGGCGAGAAAGTGCTTCGCGTAGAGGCAATTGAGTCCGCGGTCGATCGCGATCCCGGCGGCCATCAGGTCGAGCGGCGCGGACACCGCGGCCGCGGCCACCAGCGTGCTCGCGGCATCGCCCTCTGTGCGCCCGAGCCAGTTCAGCAGCGCGCTGCCGCCGAGCGACACGCCGACGGCGTAGAGTCGTGGCGCCGGTGCGCGCGCGCGAATGGCCTGCAGCATCGCGGCAATTTCGGCGTAGTCGCCGGAATGATAGGCGCGCGGCAAGCGGTTGGGTTCACCTCCGCAGCCGCGAAAGTGCGGAACCACGCCCAGCCAACCGCGGTGCGCGAGTGCGGCCATCAGGGCGCTCGCGTAGTGCGACGTGGAACCTCCTTCGAGACCATGAAAAAGGACGACGAGCGGCGCGTCCGGTGCCGCCTGCGTATCGAGCCAGTCGAAGTCCCAGAAATCCCCATCCGGCGTGGTGACGCGTTCGCGACGAAGCGGGACCGCGATGCGCGGCAACCAGGACGACCATATCGTTTGCGCGTGGCCGCCCGCGAGCCAGTGCGGCGCGCGATAGGGAACGAGCGCCGACCCGTCAGTCGACCCGTCGTCGCGCGGCCGCCCGCGGCGCGTCGCCTGCCCTCGCGTATTCGGCGTTGCGGGTGGACCGAAAGTCAGTGGGAAAGACCGTGGTCCCGCGCGAGGCGCGCGCGCTTTTCGTAGGCTTCGCGGGCGAGCGCAACGTCGGCGAGGAAGTGCGGTAGCTCGGAGGGCAGCAGCGCTTGCGGGCCGTCGACCAGCGCTTGCGCGGGATCGGGGTGGAAATCGACGAGGACCATGTTCGCGCCCGCGACGATGCCTTGCGCAACGGCATGGAAGATGTCGAGCAGGCCATCCGGCGCGCGTGCGCGCGTGCCGACCGAATGCGACGGGTCGATGGCCACCGGCATGCGCGTCAGGCGCTTGACGACCGGCACATGCGCGAAATCGACGAGGTTGCGATGCGGATCGCCCATGTTGGTCTTCATTCCGCGCAGGCAGAAGACGACCTTGCGGTTGCCTTCGGTCGCCAGATATTCGGCGGCGTTGAGCGATTCGTCGAGCGTGATCCCGAAGCCACGCTTGATCATCACGGGGAATTCCTGCTGCTTGCCGACGAGCTTCAGGAGCTCGAAATTCTGCGAGTTGCGCGTGCCGATCTGCAGCATCACGCCGGTGGCGTTGCCGGTAGCTTCGAGCGCATGCCGGATTTCATCGACGTGCGACTCGTGGGTGACTTCCATCGAGATGACGCGGATGCCGTACTTGCCGGCGAGCTCGAATACGTACGGCAGGCAGAGGGCGCCGTAGCCCTGGAACGCATACGGCGACGTGCGCGGCTTGTACGCGCCCATCCGCGTGCACACCTGGCCGTTGTCGCGCAGCGCCGCGAGCATCGCCTCCACCGACTCTCGCGAATCGACAGCGCAGAGTCCGGCGAAGACGTTGAGGCTGTCCTGTCCGAAATGCACGCCGTTGTATTCGAACGAGGACGCACGATCGTCGCCTTGCTGGTGGCGGCCCAGCACCCGGTAAGGCTCCGACACGCGAACGACTTTGGCCACGCATGGAAGCACCTGCATCTGCTCGACGGTCAGCGCGGCGGTGTTGCCGATCAGATAGATTTCGGTCAGCGTCACTTCGGTGCCGACTTCCCGGTGGACGCGGAAGCTGACGTTGGCAAGCCGCTCGAGCTGGGCGGTCAACCCGCGGTAATCGACGCTTTCCGGGTGGATGTTGGGTTCGAGAACGAGAATCATGTGCAGCTGCTTTTCCTGATATTTCAGTGAGTTGTAAATATTACCGGTCGCGATCGATGGCGAGGTTGCCCGAACGAAGACCGTCATGTTGCACCGCAAGAGGGTCCCGGCGCAACAAAGGCCCGTAACGTGTCAGCGAATTCGTTGCCCCGTCCGTTACGGTTGCCGTAGACTGATTTCAGCGTCTACGCAGTCCCGCGACAAGCCTCTCCGCAAACCAACCTCTCGGAGTCTTCATGAATAAACTGCTAGCGCTCCTCGTCTTCTCGTTCGTGGCCACGGTCGCGATGCCGGCCACGGCGGCCGACAACAAACAGAATTCGAAGATGAGTAATTGCCAGTCCCAGGCCGGCGACAAGAAACTCGAAGGCAAGGACCGGCAGAATTTCGTCAACGAATGCCTCAAGGCAAAACCGGTCAAAGCGCAAAGCAAGATGGCCGAATGCAATGCAAAGACCAAGGGCATGAGCAAGGAAGACGCCTCGAAAGCGCGCAGCGAGTGCATGAAAGGGTAGCGATCCCTTTTTCACCGAACCCCGGTCGGGCGATCTCCTGTCCACCCGTCCGAAACTACAAGGCCGCAACTTCAAGTCTGCGGCCTTTTTTTCGGTGCGCGTCACCGCGATCAGCAAGGCTTTCTGATCATAAATCCCTTGAGATATTCACCCTCGGGAAAATTGAGCGCAACGGGATGATCGGCGCTCGCGGAGAGCCGCGCGACGATCGTTGCATCGGCGTTCGCGTCGACCGCCGCCCCGGCGACGATTTTCCGGAAGAGTTCCGCACTGACCCCACCCGAGCACGAGAACGTCGCCAGCACGCCGCCGGGCGCGAGCAACTTCAGCGCGAGCAGGTTGATATCCTTGTACGCGCGTGCCGCGCGCGAGGCATGTGCTGCGGTCGGGGCGAATTTCGGCGGGTCGAGAACGATCAGGTCGAACTGCGCTGCTTGATTGCGTAGCGCGCGAAGCTCGCTGAATACGTCGCCTTCCAGCCAGCGTGCGCGCGTCGCATCGAGCGGGTTGCGCGCCAGGTTTTCCCGCGCAAGGGCGAGCGCGCCGGAAGAACTGTCGATCGACAAAACCGACTCCGCGCCACCGGCGAGTGCCGCCAACGTGAACGCCCCCGTGTAGCAGAACGCGTTCAGGACGCGGCGATCGCCCGCACGGGCTCGAACGAGCGCACGATTGTCGCGCTGATCGAGATAGAAGCCGGTCTTCTGACCGCGCTCGATGTCGACCCGATAGGCAATACCCGCTTCGACGATCTCGACCGCCGCGCTGCACTCTCCCGCCAGCACGCCGGTGCGCGCCGCGAGGCCCTCGAGCGTGCGAACCTCGACGTCCGATCGTTCGTAGACGCAACGCGCGCCCGTGGTCTCGCGGAGCGCGGCAACGATCGCGTCGCGCCAGCGATTGGCGCCCGCGGACAGCAGTTGGACGACGATCGCATCGCCATAACGGTCTGCGACAACGCCAGGAAGGCCATCCGATTCTCCGTGAATCAATCGACATGCCGAGTGCTGGCCGTCGAGCATCGGCTGCCGCGCGGCGCAGGCGCGCCTCACCTGGGACGCCAGGAATTCACCGTCGACGTGTTGCTCCGGATCGAACGTCCAGACGCGGGCGCGAATCTGCGACGTGGGGGAGTACGCGGCGCGCGCGAGGAACTTGCCGTCCACTGCCCGAGCTTCGGGCGCCACGCGTTGGGCCGGGGGAGCGGTCAGATACGACTTTCGCGGCGAACCGGTTGGCAACCGGGATCAGACACCACTTTCGCGGGCGAACCGGTCGGCAACCGGGATCAGACACCACTTTCGCGGGCGAACCGGTCCCAGCGACGTCGCGTCAGCCCACGGCGACGCCCAGCACGCGCCCGATGGCAAATGTGATGCCGCCCGCGAATGCACCGAGCGCCAGCATCCGAACGCCCGAATACACGGCGTTGCGTCCCGTGAAGAACGAAAGGATTGTCCCCACGCTGAATAGACCGGCGGCGGTGAGCCCGATCGCCCATCCCAGCGCATTCATTCCGGCATTGAACAGATACGGTGCAAGCGGAACGACCGCGCCCGCGGCGAACGCGCACAACGAACTTACCGCGGCACCGATCGGCGAACCGAGTTGGTCGGGGTTTCGCCCGAGCGCTTCTCCTGCGAGCGCGTCGAGCGCGTTTTCCGGATCGGCGACGAGCCGCTTCGCGAGTCGACCGGCCTGTTTCACCGGCAATCCCTTGGCGACGTGGATCAGCGCAAGCTCCTGCGCCTCGGCTTCGGGGTACTGCTTGAGTTCATCGCGTTCGAGCGCGATCTGGTATTCGGACAGCTCGCGTTGCGATTTGATGGAAACGTATTCGCCCGCAGCCATCGCAAATGCGCCCGCCGCCATGCCGGCGACGCCGGAAAGCATGATCATCCGGACGTCACTCGTCGCGCCCGCGACGCCGAGGATCAGGCTCGCATTCGACACGAGACCGTCGTTGACGCCGAACACGGCGGCGCGGAGGGTGCCGCTGCCGCGCAGGCCGCGGTGGCGATGCTCGAATATCGAGCCGGGGGCCTTTGCGACACGGCCGGGTTCCGAAGGCGCCGCGCCATAGACCGCCATGCCACGCACTTTCATCGCGGCAAGCACGTTCTTCAGCCGGCGCGGGCCGAGCCATTGGACGAGATTGGCGACGAGCCGCGTGCGCGCGTCGGGCAGGAATGGGCCGGGCGCCGGATACCCTCGAGCGGTCAGTTGTGCGCGCCAGATGGTGGCCTGCGCTTCGGCCTCGCCGGCGAGCCGTCGAAACAATTCGGCGCGGACCGTTCCGTTTTCCGCATCCGCGCATGCGCGATATAGATACGCGGAACGCTGTTCCTCGGACCAGCAGTCGAGCGGATTCATGTCCTCACCAAGGCGAACGTCGTAGGTGCGACAGGGTCATCGCGCGCGTTGCGCAGGGTTTGAACTCGACGACCATTCGAGGTGCGACATGGTTGCGACACATCGGCATGTTCGTCAGCCTGCGACGACGGCGTCGATACGCGCCATGATCTCCGGCGCAAGCTTGTCCACGACGTCCAATGCACGGAGATTTTCGGTAACCTGGGCCGGTCGGCTCGCCCCGGTGATTACCGTCGACACGTGCGGATTCCTGATACACCACGCAATGGACATCTGGGCGAGCGTACAACCGAGTTCCTGCGCAATCGGAACGAGCGATTGGACCTTCGCGAGGCGCGTCGGTTCGAGGATTCGCTCGGCGAGCCACTCGAACCCCTTGATCGCCGCGCGCGAATCCGCGGGGACGCCCGCACTGTATTTGCCGGTCAGCAAGCCGGACGCCAGCGGGCTCCAAGTCGTCGTCCCGATCCCGAAGTCTTCGTACAGCCGCGCGTATTCCTTTTCGACCCGCTCGCGGTGGAACAGGTTGTACTGCGGCTGTTCCGTCACCGGCTTGTGCAAATGATGCCGCTCGGCGACTTCACACGCCGTCGCGATCTCGCCCGCGCTCCACTCCGACGTGCCCCAGTACATCACCTTGCCCGCCGTGATCATGTCGCTCATCGCGCGGACCGTTTCCTCGATCGGCGTTTCCGGATCGGAGCGATGGCAGAACGCGAGATCGACGTAATCGAGGCCGAGCCTTGATAGCGAGCCGTCGATCGCCTGCATCAGGTACTTGCGATTCAGCGTGTCCTTCTCGTTTGCGCCGTCGTACAGGCCCCAGAAGAACTTCGTCGAGACGATGTAGGACGCGCGACGCCAGCCGAGCTTCTTGAGCGCGTCGCCCATGATCGTTTCCGAGCGGCCCTTCGCGTAGACCTCGGCGTTGTCGAAGAAATTCACGCCCGCGTCGTGCGCGACGGCCATGCACTCGCGCGCGACGCTTTCGTTCATCTGGTTGCCGTACGTCACCCAGGAGCCGAACGACAGTTCGCTCATCTTGAGTCCGGAACGGCCGAGTCGGCGGTAGTTCATGGCGGTAGGGGTCAGAGCCGCAATATCCGGCGCGACGTTTGCGGCAGATATTGCGGCTCCGACCCTGGGGATGCGCGGTGTGGGATCAGAGCCGCAATATTCGACGCACTACCGCGGCAAACATCACGGCGCTGACCCCATGCCACTACAATCGCGGCTTCATTCTACTCCGACGGGAAGCACGTTATGCCTGCGCGCCGCGCAAAATCCGCAGCTGCCAAGCCACCGCTCGACGTCGATGCATTGTGGTCGATCAAGCGCATCGGCGCACCGACGCTTGCGCCCGACGGTCGCGTCGCGTGCGCGTCTGTCACATCGTACTCGATCGACCGGAACGTCGGCACGACCGAGCTATGGCTTTATTCGACCGGCTTCGGATCGCGCGCCGGAGCGCCTTCGAAGCCGCGCCGACTGACGGCGGGCGACAAGGACAGCGATCCCTCCTGGTCCCCGGATGGAACCCGCATCGCGTTCACGGCGAAGCGAAGGGACGATGCCGAAGCTCAGATCTATTGGATCGCACCGGACGGCGGCGAGGCGACGCGCGTCACGAAGCTTCCTGCGGGCGTGACGGCGATCAAGTGGTTTCCCGACGGCAAGCGGATCGCATTCGTATCGTGGGTGTGGCCCGATCTCAGGACCGCTGCTGCACAGGCGAAGCGCTACAAGGAAAAAAAGGACGCGACGGTCAAGGCGCATCTGACCGAACGCGGTGAATATCGATTCTGGGATCACTGGCTGACCGACGGCCGCGAGCCGCACGTGTTCGCCTGCGATGTCGCAACCGGCCACTGCGAGGATCTGTTGGCGGGAACGGGCCTGGCGTTGCAACCCTGGGATCCGACGCCCGAGCATTACGACGTCGCGCCGGACGGGCGCGAGATTGCGCTGACGATTGACCCGGCGGCGGAGCCCGCGATGATGAATCGCTGCGACATCGTCGTCGTCAGCCTCGCGACGCGGCGCTCGAAAAACCTGACGTCCCCAAGCGGAATGTCCGATGAGCATCCCTGCTACTCGCCGGACGGACGTTACATTGCGTATCACGCGTACGACGTCGCGCGCGCGTTCAACGACCAGGGTCAGTTGCGCCTTCTTACCCGGAAGACCGGCGCGAGCGTGCGCGTTGCCCCCGCATTCGACCGCGCGACGAATCATCTGCAATGGACGCCGGATTCGAGCGCATTATTGTCCCTGACCGAGGACCGCGGACGCGTCGGCCTGTGGCGGTATACGTTGACCGAACCGATGCCGGCGGAACTCGTCGGCGGCGGCGTCGTTTCCAGCTACGCACGATCGTCGCAGGGCAGCGTCCTCGCGTACACGCGGGATACGGCGCTTTATCCGCCGGCGCTCTTTGCGGCCACGGGCGACGGCACCGGCGAGCGGCCGATCGAGTCGCACAACCGCGCGCTGCTTGCGCGACATGCGCTTGGCGAGATGCGCGAATTCACGATCGACGGCTTCAACGGCGAGCCGGTACAGATGTTCGTCACCTATCCGCCCGGGTTCGATCCGAAACGAAAATGGCCGCTCATGCATTCGATCCACGGTGGCCCGCACGCCGCGCATCACGACGGCTGGCACTTCCGCTGGAATACGCAGGTGTTCGCCGGCCACGGCTACGTCGTCGCCGCCGTCAACTATCACGGCTCGTCGGGTTTCGGTCAGGCGTTCCTCGAGACGATCACGGGCCGCTACGGCGAAAAGGAGTTGTCTGACACCGAAGCCGGAACCGATTTTCTGCTGGCGCAAGGTTACGTCGATCCCGGTCGCCTTACCGCGACGGGCGGCAGTTACGGCGGCTACATGGTCGCGTACATGAACGGTCACACCGATCGCTATCGGGCGTTCGTATGCCACGCGGGCTGTTACGACTGGGTCAGCATGATGGCGACCGATGGCTATCGCTTCTTCGCGAAGGAGCTCGGCGCCTTTCACTGGGACGACGAAGCGCGCGTGATGCGCCAGTCACCGCACCATTACGTGAGGAATGCGAAGACGCCGACGCTCGTGATCCACGGCGAACTCGATTACCGCGTGCCCGCCACGCAAGGGCTGCAGTATTTCAATTCGCTGAAGTCGAAGAACGTTCCGGCGCGGCTCGTCTATTTCCCGGACGAGAATCACTGGATCCTGAAGCCGCGAAACTCGCAGCTCTGGTATCGCGAATTCTTCGCATGGCTTGCACGATTCGCCCCGCCATCGAAGAAGCGCCCGAGTCGTCGCAGGCGGATGCCCGCGCAACGCACCATCGCGAAGGCTGCTACTTCCTGATCTTCTCCCGTTTCTCGGCGGCGCCCTGGCACGCGACGCAGCGCCGCGCAACCGGGTAGGCGGCAAGCCGGGCGAAGGGTATGGGACTGGCGCAGTCGGCACATTCGCCGTAACTGCCGTCCGCGAGACGCGCGAGCGCCTGCTCGACGTTCGCGAGCTCGGCCAGCTCACGCGACACCAGCGTGATGTCCTGCGCGGCCATCGCGTCGGCCGCCGCCCAGTCGTCGGTGTCCTCCATGCGGTTGCGAAGGCCGACGAGCTTGGGATCGTCCTGCGTTCTGAGCTTGGCGGCGACGCCGGCACGCAGTTCCCGCTCACGTGCGCGCAGCGTCGCGTCCAGCTGGCCGCGCTGGTCGGGGGTGAGGACGTTCGGCGACGGGTTCATCGCAACGCATTATCGGACAGATACGCGCGCTACGCACGCCGGCTGGCTGTTTCCCAATCCGCGCTCGTCGCTGTTTCGGTGTGTGCAGGACTTGAATCGGCAGCCGCGACCCCGAGATTAGGTAATGCAGCGGAGGATCGGGCTCGAAGTGCGAAGTTGCCGGGCCGACCGCCAACATCAATCATCATGAGGAGTCGAACCATGGCCAGTCTGCAAATCTACGACCCATTCGCTGACCCGGCGGTGGAAACGCTTTTCCGCAATTTCTTTCGTCCCGAGCGCAGCGAACGCGCGACGCCGCAAAGCATTCGGCTCGACGTTGCCGAGACCGACAACGGATACGTCGTGCAAGCCGAATTGCCGGGCGTAGCGAAGGACGAGATCCACGTTGCGATCGAAGGCAACCAGGTGACGATCGCCGCGGACGTGAAGCACGTACCCGAGTCGACCGAGGGCACGCGCGTGCTGCGTACCGAGCGCTATTACGGGAACGTCTACCGCAGCTTTACGCTGCCCGTCGAGCTCGATGAAACGGCGAGCGAAGCGAAGTACGACAACGGCGTGCTGGAGTTGAAGCTGGTCAAGAAGCCGGCGGTCGCGGGACGCAAGCTTACGATCCAGTAGCGATCGGTCGCCTTTGGCGGCAAATCCCGGCCGCGTCGGTCTGTAACCGGCGTGGCCGGATACGCTCGCACGCCTTCAGCGCGTGCGATGGGCCGGGTACTCTTCCTCGATGTTGTCCCGGTAATAGGACCACGGCGACGATGCCGTACTGAAGCGGCGCCACACGTCGTCGGGTACGCCACGGTATTCGAGCGTGCCGGACGTCAGTTCGACGATGAGCTTGCGCGCGCGCTCGTCGTAACCGGCCGCGCGCAGGCTGCCGCCGTTCATGGGTTTCATTTCCATCGCGTCGCGTCGCCTCCCGGTCAGTGCGCGCGCGGCTCGTTGACGGCCGCGCAGGGCGTCAATGCTACGATCGTGCGCTGATTGATTTCAACTCTCAACCGCATGCCGATCGGCCGCATTCTCGTCCTCTGGTCGCTGTTCATCCCGCTCGCGTCGTTCCCATGGCCGGCGTACGCCGCCGACGCCACCAAAACGTTGCGGGTCGCGTTCTCGATCGCGGAAACCAGCTTCGACCCGGCGTTCGCGTCCGACGCCGCGTCGGACGGCATTATCGCGAGCGTCTTCGACACGATGCTCGACTACGATTACCTGGCGCGACCGGTGAAGCTCGTGCCGCGGGCGCTCGAAGCGATGCCGGACGTCGAGGACGGCGGCAAGTCCTATCGCTGCAGGCTTCGCAAAGGCATCTATTTCACGCCCGATCCGGCGCTCAAGGGCCGGCGGCGTGAGCTGACGGCCGCTGACTTCGCGTACGGATTCAAGCGCATCCTCGACCCCGCGGTCAAGTCTCCGTGGCTGTGGATGCTCGAAGGCAAGCTCGCAGGCGCCGACGAGGCGCGCGAGAAGGCGATCCGAAGCGGCCGCTTCGACTACGACGCGCCGATGCCGGGCCTCGAGGTCGTCGACCGGTACACGCTGCGCATCCGGCTCACGCGGCCGGACCTGCGCTTTCCCTACGTGCTGGCGGTGCCGAACATGGCGGCGCAGGCGCGCGAAGTCGTCGAGGCGTACGGCATCGACATCGGCGCGCATCCGGTCGGAACCGGCCCGTACCTGCTCGGCGAATACCGGCGCAGCGCCCGTATCGTGCTCGTCGCGAACCCCGGCTTTCGACAATCCTACTACGTGCCGGCCGGACCGATTCCCGCGTCGTCGCAGGCGGCCGCTACGGCACTCGAGGGCAAGCGGCTCCCGCAGGCGGGGCGCGTCGAGATCAGCATCATCGAGGAAGGCCAGGCGCGCTGGCTGGCATTCCTGAACCGCGAAATCGACGTTCTCGATATCCTGCCGGTTGATTTCGTGGAGCAGGCGCTCGACGGCGACAGGCTGAAGCCGGCGCTAGCCGCGCAGGGCATCGTCCACGACGTGCTCATTCGTCCGAACACATGGTGGACGTATTTCAACATGAAGGACCCGATCGTCGGCGGCTACTCGCTCGACCGAATCGCGCTGCGCCGCGCGATCGGCATGGGTTACAACAACGCCGAGGCGATCCGGGTGCTGCTGAAGGGCCGCGCGATTCCCGCGAATGGTCCGGTTCCCCCCGACATTGCGGGCTACGATCCGCAGCTGAAAACGCAGGCGCAACGCTACGACCCTGCGCTCGCGCGCGCGCTGCTCGACCGCTTCGGCTACAAGGACCGCGATGGCGATGGCTATCGCGAGACGCCGGACGGCAAGCCGCTTACGCTCGAGCGCTGGTCCCCGCCCGATTCGCGTTCGCGGCAGGGCGACGAGCTATGGAAGAAGAACATGGATGCGATCGGCATCCGGATCGTCTTCCGGAAGGAGAAGCTGCCGGAATTACGCAAGATGGCGAAGCACGGCAAGATTCAGATGCGCGGCGACGGCTGGAACGCCGACTACCCCGACGCCGAGAATTTCATGCAGCTTCTGTACGGACCCAACGGGGGGCAGGAGAACAACGCTCAGTTCGACCTGCCCGAGTTCAATCGTCTCTTCGACGAGGCGCGCACGCTACCCGATTCGCCGGCGCGCACGCGGCTCTTCGACCGGATGACGGAACTCGTCATCGCCTATGCGCCGTGGCGGATGGCGTATCACCTGATCGAGGACAGCTTGCGGCATCCGTGGATCAGCGCATACGTGCCGCATCCGATCCAGTCGCGTTGGTGGGAGTACGTCGACGTCGATCCGGCGCTGCGCGCTGGCAAGCAGCGCCAATGAGTCGGCCAGACCCGACGCTTTTCCCGCGCAGCGCCCCGTGGAAAGCGCCGGGTAAAACGCCGCGCCCGACCCCGCTCATTTCTTCTTCGGAATTTCGTACGGCTTGCAGGTCAAGTGCACGGTCGCCTGCTCGCGCGTGAGCTCCATCGCGTTGCCCTTGCCGCGCAATTCCATCAGACCGTTGATATAGCGAATGCCGGAGCCGCTCGGCACCTGGTAGAGCACGACGCGCGTCGCATCGGGCATCAGGAGTCGCGCCTCGCCGTCTTCGAAATGGATCACGATTCGCTCGCCCGTCCGCTCGCAGTCGACCGTGTTCTTCGCGGCCTCGAGCTCTTCCTTCGTCGGGCCGTTCTGACAGCCGGCGAGGCAACCGATGGCGACACTGATGCACGCGGCGAGCGGTCGTAGCGACATGCGGCGGCTCCTTACAGGGGACCGGGCCAGCATAACATCGGCGCGCGACGAATTCACCGTGTCGTGCGCGCCTGCGGAGAACGTGGCGCGACGCTCGCAAAGCGCACGCTGTCGGGATACGACAGCACTTCGATCGGGCGTCCGTTGCGGTTCGCCGCCTGCATCGCGCACCACCAGCGGGCGTCGAGGAGATCGGCGTGGAACGCCATGAACGCCTGCCGCACCGAAGGATCGGTCAGCAGGAACGTCGCGAATTCCTCGGGAAAGATGTCGCGCGCGCCGACGGGATACCAGGTCTCGCCGGACATTTCGTCGACGCCGGGTGGCGGAAGTGGAATCGTCCTGAATCTGCAATCCGTGAGATATTCGATCTCGTCGTAGTCGTAGAACACGACACGGCCGTAGCGGGTGACGCCGAAATTCTTGAAGAGCAGGTCGCCCGCGAAGATGTTGATCGCCGCGAGTTCCTTCAACGCATTGCCGTAATCGCGGATCGCGCGCATTTTCGCGCCATCATCCGCGGCGCGCAGGAAGAGGTTGAGCGGTGCGAGGCGCCGCTCGATGTAAACGTGCCGGATGATGACGTAGTCGCCATCCTGCTCCAGCTGCGACGGAATCGCCGCCCCGAGCTCGTCGATCAGCTCGTCGGTGAACCGGTCGCGCGGGACCGCGACGTCGGAGTATTCGAGGATGTCGGTCATGCGGCCGGCGCGGTCGTGGTGCTTCACGAGCGCGTACTTCTGCTTGACGCGCGCCGCGTCGGTGTCCTTGGTGGGCGAGATCCGGTCGCGGATCACCTTGAAGACGTACGGGTACGACGGCAGCGTGAACACGCTCATCACGAGGCCACGGATGCCCGGCGCAACGACAAGGCGGTCCGTCGAGTGCTTCAGGTGATGCAGGAAGTCGCGGAAGAAGAGCGTCTTCCCGTGCTTCTGCAGCCCGAGCATCGTGTAGAGCTCGGAGGCAGTCTTGTCGGGGAGCGTCGCGCGCAGGAAATCGACGTACGCCGAGGGCACCTCCATGTCGACGAGGAAATACGCGCGGTTCGCCGAGAACAGCAGCGCGAGCTCGGTGGCGTCGGTCAACAGCGCGTCGACGTAGAGACGCTCGTCGTTTCGCCGCTTGATCGCGACGACGAACGGATAAGTATGAACGCCGTTGACGAGGCGGCCGACCGCATACGCCGTCTGGTTGCGAAAAAGGAGGCTCGCAAGAACCTGGATCTGGCAGTTCGCATCCGCGACGAACGGCCTCGGCACGCAGCGGCGCATCGCCGCCAGCGCATGAATCAGGTCGGAGCGGAAATCGGCGAAACGCAGGTCGAGGCCGAAGTCCAGGACGAGGTCGATCAGCGCGACACGAAGCCCATGACGGTGCGGGTAGTAGCAGCGATAGGATGGTGCGCCGTCGTCGAGATACTCGGTCGACGCGGCGGGCCGGACGAAAAGGCACCGATTGTGGAAGTACGTCCGGTGGAGAAGCTTCGACGAGACGGTGTTGAAGAACGTCTCCGCGCATTCCGGCTGCCGATGCTCGACGAGCAGGCCGATGAAACGCTGCTTGACCGTGGCCCAGAAGGCGTCGTCGCCTGCGAAGCGGAACTCGCGCTCGATCCGCTCGACCGTCTCGGCGACACGCCGGTCGTAGAAATCGATCCGGTCGCCCGTGACATGGCCGATCGCAAGCCAGTTGCCGGCCTCGAAATAGCGCTTCGCCGCGCGCGCACACTCGCGAAACAGCGCGTAGTGCCGATCGAATCCTTCGAGCAGGACCAGGGCGATGACTTCCGGCGACGCGTCGGACGCCGGTCGCATGGTCGATGGATCAGTCGCCTTTGGCCTTCTGGACCTGCTCGTTGTAGGCCTTCACGCCGGCGTTGTATTCGGTGATCGCCGCGTTCGACGCCTTGACGTGCGGGTCGGCGAGCGCCTGCTGTTCCTCGATGAACTTCTTCAGGCAGTCGACGTAGCCGACGTATTCCTTCTGCCACGTTCGCTTTTGCTTATCGCTCGCCAGATTCCCGGGAAAGTCATCCGGTTTCACGCATTCGTGTTTGGGTACGGGCGCTGGGGCGGCAGACGGCGCTGCAGGCGCGCTCTGTTGCGCGGTCGCGGAAGCGGCGAAGGCGGCAAGCGCAACGGCGGCGAATGCCTGGACGGACCGATGGGTCATGACAAGCTCCAAGAAACGGTGCGCCCGCATTCTACCCAACATCGGGAGCCATTCGCAGACGTCGATCGCAGCGGGGCCAGCGGGTCGCGCGGCAGCGCAAGCGAGCGCATGGCCCGGCCGCAGCCAGGACAGGTCAAATCGGGCAACGTCCGCCCGCGGTCGCCGGCAGCGACAATCGCGGCGGGTGCTGCCGAGCGCGACGGACAGCGCTGCCTACGAGACGACGCGGAGCGTTGCCTGCGGGCAATGCACCCAGTGCAGTTCCTTGTTCTCGCGTCGCGCCTCACGTTCGATGTGATCCATCCAATCGGAATTGCAGACGACGAGGCCGTCGACATCCGCCTTGGTGAGCGGCGCCGGCGCGCAAGCGGACAGACTTCCCGCGACCGCGATGATCGACAACAGAATCACGTTCTTCATGACGCTCCCTCCTTTCGCGACCATGATAGGCAGCGCGAGCGCGCGGCGCAAGCGGCGCTCAAGGCGAACGCGTTTTGAAGGTGTCGCAATCGCGCCAATCACCCGATTCGAGGCCGGTCTTGAACCACTGCGTGCGCTGTTCGGCGGACCCGTGCGTGAACGAGTCCGGAACGACGTAGCCTTGCGTGCGCTTCTGGATCCGGTCGTCGCCGACAGCAGCCGCTGCGCGGAGCCCGCTGTCGACGTCCTGGGCATCGATCAGGTTGCGCTTTTGAGCGTAAAACCCCCAGACGCCGGCGTAGCAATCCGCTTGCAGCTCGAGGCGCACCGACAACGCCTTCGCGCTGCGCTCATCGCCGCGTTGCATCTGCGCCTGGACTCTGTCCATCGTGCCGAGCAGGTTTTGCACGTGGTGACCGACTTCGTGCGCAATCACGTACGCCTGCGCAAACTCGCCGGTCGCGCCGAAGCGAGTGTGGAGTTCGTTGAAGAACGATGTATCGAGGTACAGATCGCGGTCGCCGGGGCAGTAGAACGGGCCGACGGCGGCCGTTGCGCGCCCGCAGGCCGAAGGGGTGACGCCGCGATAGAGGACGAGCTTCGGCGGCACGTAGCGTGAGCCCATCGCCTTGAAGATCGCACTCCACACATCCTCGGTGTCGCCAAGGACGGCGGTGGAAAAATCCTTATTCACCGCGGCCTGCGATGACGGCGCCGGCGTCGTTCCGGTCTGCGGGCCATAGCCGGCGGGCGGTGCCGTGGGCGGCGCCTGCTGCACGTTCCCGCTGTCGCCGCCCAGCAGGCCCAGCATTTCGAGCGGGTTGATGCCGAACAGCATTCCCACGATGACGAGGATGATCAGCGCGCCGCCGCCGATATGGAGGCCGCCGATCGGCGAGCCGCCGCCCGCGCCCTCTGGCATGCCCTCCGTCCGGTCCTCGACGTTTTCGCTACGCCGGAAATCGCCCCACCGCATCGTGGTTCTCCTATCGGTGTCGGAGGTGTAATTCGCGGGATAGTCTGCGCGTGCCAGAGTCGCGTCGGCGAAACACACCTCCGACACCGATCAGTGACGCGGTCGATTATACGTAACGCCTGGCGCGCCTCACGGTTTCAGTGCGCGATAGAGGAAGGGGAGGCTCACGTCCATCCGGTAGTCGATCGACGAGTGATTGTCGTCGAATTCCTCGTAGACGTGCGCAACGCCGTGTTGCGCCAGGCGCTTGGACAGAAGCCGCGCGCCATAGTGCAGGTGATACTGATCGCGCCAGCCGCAATCGATGTAGATGCCGCGCATCGACTTGAGGTTGCGCTTGCACGATGCGACAAGATTGACCGGGTCGTTGGCGAGCCACCGTCGCCAGCGCGCACGGATCAGCTCCCCGGTTTCGAGATTGAACGGCAACCGGAAGCCGAGCGGCACCTTCGGATTGGGATCGTAGGTCGCCGCCATCGCGAGGTTCATCAACGCGTGCACTTCGCTGTCCGCGAGCTTGTCCTTCGCCCAGACATGCTCGAGGAACCGCTTGACGCGGCCGTCGTCGATGCCCGCCGCGGCGTCGCGTTCGTCGCGCGCGACGTCCACGCGTCCGGGGCTTCGCTGGCGTCGACGATAGCGGTCGAGCTCGTTCAGCGTCCGCGGCCAATCGGTGTAATAGCAGAAGTCGAACAGCGCATCGCCCGAATGGTCGGCGATGGCGCCCCAGTGTTGCGCGTAGCGCATTGCGTGCATGATCGCCCCGTAACCACCGGACGACTTGCCGAAGCAGCCGCGATGCTCGCGGGAGGCGAGCGTATGGAACTCACGGTCGACGTACGGAATGAGTTCGCGCGTGAGGTAATCGGCGTAGCGGCCGATCGCGGACGAATTCACGTATTGATTGCCGCCCATCGACGTGAAGCAATCGGGAAACACGATGATCGCGGGACCCATGCGGCGATCGGCGATCAGGCGCGCGGCGCGCTCGGGCACGTTTTCATCAAACGGTCGCCAATTGACGTGGGCAAGCCCTGAACCGGTGAACCCCACGAGATCGAACAGCACCGGGAAGCGCCGGCCGCGTCCGCTCGTGCGCCCGCGCACCGTGCCGCTGTCATAGCCGGGCGGAAGCCAGACGGCGAGCTTTCGCACATGCGGGTCCCCCAGCGCATTGCCCGCGAGGACCTTCGAATCGAATTCGAGGACCATCGTCGTACCGGACGGCTGTACGCTGCGCTTGCGGCTCATGGGTGTCGGCTCACGGTGACGAGGTCGATGGGGCGCGATTGTGCCGGTCGCGGCGCGCAACGGCAATCAGGTCGCTAGAATTGACGCTTTTTGATGGATGGACGATGTCCGCCTCCGATTCCGTCACCGCACCCGCGCTGGCGCACGTCAGTCGCGCGACGCTGTTCGTGAGTTTCCTGAAAATGGGCTTGCTCGGGTTCGGCGGCGTATTGCCATGGGCTCGGCGCGTGATCGTCGACGAGCGGCGCTGGCTCGGCGATCGCGAATTCGCCGAATTGGTCGGATTCTGCCAGGTGCTGCCCGGTCCGAACGTCGTCAACCTGTCGGTAATCATCGGCGCGCGCACGCATGGCCCGATCGGCTCGCTCATCGCCGTCACGGGCATCCTGTTCGTGCCGGTCGGCGTAGTGCTGTTGATCGCGGCGTTCTACGCGTCGGTCGCGCATGAGCCGCTCGTTCGCGGCGCGATCGCCGGCGCATCCGCTGCCGCGGCCGGCCTGATCGTCGGCACTGCAATGCGCCTGGTGCTGCAGACACGCCCGCCGCTGCGCGGTCTCCTGATCGGCGGCGCCGCCTTCGTCGCCGTAGGCGTGCTGCAGTGGCCGCTCCTGTGGGTGATTTTCGTCTTGATCGTCGTCGCCGTGACGGCCGAATGGTCCGCATCCCGATGAACCCAATGGTTCGGTAGCCCGTGACCGGCAGCGCGCACGCATTGGCGGAAATCGCCACCCGCTTTGCGGCGCTTTCGCTCGTTGCGATCGGCGGCATCAACGCGATCCTGCCGGAGATTCATCGCGTCGTCGTCGACGTCGAGGGGTGGATGACAAGCGGAGAATTCGCCGATCTCTTCGCGCTCGCGCAGTTGGCGCCGGGCCCCAACGCGATGGTCGTGGCACTGGTCGGATGGAAGGTGGCGGGCGTCGCCGGAGCGCTGGTCGCGACGATCGCCACCTGCGGTCCATCTTCCGTTGCATGCTACGTCGCCTGGCAATGGGCCGATCGATTGCGGGAATCGAAGATGCGCGCAATCGTGCAGCGCGCGCTGGCCCCGCTTGCGATCGGGCTGATTCTCGCGAGCGGCTATACCCTTGCGCGCGGCGCCGATCGCTCGCCTGGTGCATTCGTCCTGACGTTGATCGCCGCCGCCGCGCTCACATGGACGCGCGTCAATCCGGTGTGGGTGCTGCTCGTCGCCGGCGTCGCGGGACTTGCCGGACTCGCGTAATTGACCCCGATTACCCCGACTCCAATTCCGCAGGCGTGGGGGTCATTCGTCACGGGCGCTTTTTCTTTCCCGGATCGAGCATCGTGCCGCGGCAGCGTGGCGCGCCGCAGCGGCACGCGTAGTTCGCGAGCAGGCGCGCGGTACGACGGCCGGGCACGTTCAACTTGTAGTCGTACGCAAGTTCCTCGCCCGCTCGGATCGTCCGTTTCGCCTCGATGAACACGCGGCATTCATCGTCCTCGTACGGCTGGCAGTTCGGTCGGCAGCCGTGGTTGATCCAGCGCGCCGCGTTGCCGCGGACGCCAGCATCGATCACGCGGCCATCGTTCAATTCGAACAGGAATGTGTGAAACGGATTGTCGGGATCGCTGTCCGGCAGGCCATCGGCGTCTTCCATCGAAATGCGCCGGCCCCGGTACTCGATGATGTCGGCGCCTTTGCGGATGGTTCGTGCCGCGAACACGCCGCGGCCGTGGATCGGCGAATCGCGCACGATGTACATC